>CAZKZI010000059.1:0-17789 GCA_964557205.1 uncultured Lentisphaeraceae bacterium | reverse complement strand
GTGAATAATCCGCCGGTGGGGCTGGTGACGCCGGATACGGACCCGGACGCGGGGATGCGGAAGGCCTATGCCTACGATCCGCACCTGGACCCGCAGTTGCAGTGGGCGGGGAAGACGGAACATACGTCCTTCGAGGTGCCGACAGTCTCGCTGCATGTCCACGAGCGGATTGATCCACGCTCGATCATCGAGGCGGTGAAGAAGCGGCAGGACGAGAGCGATACCCAGACGGATTTTTTCGGTCAACTGGAACAGAATCCGCCGCTGCGCGAGGCGGTGGAGTTCTACAAGCATGCGCATGGCTGGAGTAACCGATTGGTGGCGGGCGACAGTACACTGGTGATGAATTCGATGCTGGAGAAGGAGGGGCTGGCGGGCAAGGTCCAGATGTTCTATTTCGACCCACCCTACGGCATCAAGTACGGCTCGAACTTCCAGCCGTTCGTCAACAAGCGCGATGTGCGGGACGGCAAGGACGACGATCTGACCTCGGAACCCGAACAAATCCGCGCCTTCCGCGATACCTGGGAACTCGGCATCCATTCTTACCTGACCTACCTGCGCGACCGCCTGCTGCTGGCCCGCGAACTGCTGACCGAGAGCGGCAGTGTCTTCGTCCAGATCAGCGACGAGAACGTCCATCATGTACGAGAGATCATGGACGAGGTGTTCGGGGCTCGAAATTTCTGCGGGGTGATCAACTATGTTACAACCAGCACCCAGACTTTGAACCTTCTGCCAAGCGTTTCAGATGTGATCCTGTGGTACGCACGAGACAAGAAAACCGTAAAGTATCGGCAACTTTACTTCGTGAAGGAATTTGGGGAAGAGGGCGCCAGTGGATATGATTGGGTAGCGTCGCCAGATGCCAAGGAACACAGGAAATTGTCGAAAGGAGAGAGAGCCGATCCCAGCCTGATTCCAAATGAGTGGCGGCTGTTTTCGGCAAGTGATATGACCTCGTCACACGAAAGCAAATCTTCACCTTTCACATTCCAACAGCAGAGCTATTCCCCCGGCCATAGATATTGGTCTACACACGCTGAAGGGCTTCAACGACTTGCAATAGCAAACCGACTGATAGGCATCAGTAATTCACTGCGGTACAAGCGGTTTTTTGATGATTTCCCCGTTTATCCTCTTTCAAACTTCTGGCGCGATACTGGCGTAGCTGGGTTCACGTCCGACAGGAAGATATATGTCGTCCAGACCAATCAGAAGGTTATCCAACGTTGCCTCTTGATGACCACCGACCCTGGTGATCTGGTTTTCGATCCGACGTGCGGGAGCGGAACAACCGCGTATTTGGCGGAGCAATGGGGCCGACGTTGGATCACCTGCGATACGTCGCGGGTGGCGCTGACGCTGGCGAAACAGCGGTTGATGACGGCGCTGTTCGACTACTACGAATTGGCGCATCCGCAGGAGGGCGTGGGCAGCGGGTTCAAGTATCGGACGGTGCCCCATGTGACGCTGAAATCCATCGCCAACAATCCGGATATTGTAGTGGGTAGTGGACAGGGAAGAGTGGATAGCGAAGGCAAGGCAGGGAACCCAAAACGATCCACTGACCACAAGCCACTATCCACTAAAATGACCCGCAAGCAGATCGATGCGGCCATCGCCCGTCATGCCGACCAGGAAACGCTTTACGACCAGCCGTTCACGGACAGCAAACGCAAGCGGGTCAGCGGGCCGTTCACAGTCGAGGCAGTGCCGGCACCAGCCGTAAAATCAGTGGATAGTGTATTGGGAATAGTGAATAGAGAAGATCCACTATCCACTGGTCACGATCCACTATCCACTAAACACTTCGCCGCGACAGCGGCGAGAAGCGGCGAGACGTTGCGGCAGAACGAGTGGCGCGACGAATTGCAGCGTACCGGGATTCGCGGCAAGGCGGGTCAGCATATCCGCTTCGCCCGGCTGGAGCCGTTGCCGGGTTGCCGTTGGCTGCACGCTGACGGCGAGAGCCGTCCGAGTGACGAGGGCGGAAAGTCGGTGCGGGAGAAAGGCACGGCCTATGTGCCACAGCGGATCGTCGTATCGTTCGGCCCGGAACACGCGCCGTTGGAGCAGAAGCAGGTTGAGTTGGCGTGGGAGGAGGCGCGAACTCTTGTCCCCAAGCCGAAACTGATCATCTTCGCGGCTTTCCAGTTCGACCCGGAGGCGGCCAAGGATGTTGACGAGATGAAGAGTGAACTGGCAGGGATGCAATTCCTGAAGGTCCAGATGAACGCCGATATGCTGACCGACGATCTGAAGAAGAATCGGTCCAGCAACGAGAGTTTCTGGCTGATCGGTCAACCCGATGTTGCGCTGCGCCTGATCAAGCGGGGTGAGCATAAGGGTAAGTGGGAGGTCGAGGTGTACGGCTTCGACTATTACAACACCAAGACCGGCGGCATTGAATCCGGCGGTGTGCAGCAGATTGCGGTCTGGATGCTCGATACCGACTACGACGGGCGCAGCCTGTATCCGCGTCAGGTGTTTTTCCCGATGGCTGGCGACAAGGAAGGCTGGGCACGGCTGGCGAAGAACCTCAAGGCCGAGATTGATGAGAAGTTGATTGAAGCGTACCGGGGCACGGTGTCGCTCCCGTTCGAGCTGGAGGATCACTCGCGAGTAGCGGTCAAGATCGTGGACGACCGGGGCGTGGAGAGCTTGAAAGTTATGGAGGTGAAGTGATGGCAAAATGCATGCCGCTCGCTCACTTCAGGGTCTATGCAATCATTTCCCTGGCATCCATGATGGCCGAATACGAGAATGCAACTGTCCCAGCCTCTCTTATTGGAGGGTTTTTGCGACATATAACACAATGGGACAAGACAGCCTTGATGGGCTTGATTAAATTCTTTGGACAAGCGGAGGGTGCTTGCGTTGCCCAAGATTGGGATTTACTGCTTCGATATGCTCCACCCAAAAAGTTTGAGAGTGAGGCAGACATTATCGAATGGACCCTCGATATCTCTGACATACGTAACGCTGTTGACATTGCAGCCAGATGGGGTTTCTGGAATACGCCGAAGGAGCCAAAAGCGGGAACGCAATGGAATGCTGTTTTGATTGCCGGACTTGGCATGGTCGGACGCCATATCGAGGGGCAAATCAAGCGGGAGGATGTCTTTGCCCTCTTTCATCTGCTAGGGATGTCCCAGGAAGACACACTGAAAGCCATAGATGTTCACAAGAAAGTGTGCGGTCGATGAACAGCACTACCACCTCGAGTAAACTCCGGGCAACCATAGATCGCCTAATTGTCAATTCACCCTACGAGGAGCCGTTGCAGCACTGGCGCTACGAGCGGGAGTCGAGGCTGTTCGATCTGGCTGACGGGCGGCGTCCGGCGGGATATGTTGTGGCGTCGGGCGAGTCCAAAGCGTTCGACGATCCAGGACTTTTTGTGGAGATTCCGCTGGTGAATCGCATTCGCCCACGCGTCGCGGCTTGGCGCGAAGCGGGGTATCCAGGCGTTTCGAGTATTACGAAGCGGCTGCTCGATCATTGGCGCGACCCGGAGACGTTCGGAACACGGCAGTTTTTCTTTTGTCAGTTGGAAGCCATCGAAACGCTGATTTGGCTGACCGAGGGGCCGGCCTCGGAGCGGGTGGGGATCGAGAATCCGGGTGACGGCGGGGACTTTGTGCGGCAGTGCTGCAAGATGGCGACGGGCTCGGGCAAGACCGTTGTCATGGCCATGGCCATCGCCTGGCATATTCTGAACAAGGTGGCCTATCCGCAAGACGCCCGGTTCGCGAAAAACGTGCTGGTAATGGCGCCGGGACTGACGGTGAGGAGCCGATTGGCGGTACTGGAACCGGCGGGGACAGGGAACTATTACGAAGAGTTCGATATCGTGCCATCGGCTCTGTTTGACAAATTACGACAGGGCAAGGTGCTGATCCGCAACTGGCACGCGCTGGCCTGGGACAGCGAGGAACAGATCGCCAAGCGGCGCAGCGTGGACAAACGCGGTGCGAAGAGCGATGAGGCCTACACCCGCGAGGTGCTCGGAGAAATGGCGTCAGCCCGCAACATTCTGGTGATCAATGACGAGGCGCACCACGCCTGGCGCGTGAACTGGGAGGCGGAGGGCAAGTACCTGCGCAGCCGGGATATGAAGGACAGCGCGGCGGAGGCGACGGTTTGGATCGGCGGTCTGGATCGGTTGAACAAGTCGCGGGGAATCCTGACCTGCTACGACTTTTCCGCTACGCCCTTTACGCCATCGGGCAAGAAAAGCAGCGAAGAGGCGTTGTTCAACTGGATCGTCAGCGATTTCGGGTTGAATGATGCGATCGAGTCGGGTCTGGTCAAGACCCCGCGCGTGGTGGTGCGCGACGACGCCGTGCCGGATGCCAAGACCTACAAATCACGTCTGTATCACATTTACAACGATCCTGACGTGAAGGACGACCTGAACCGCAAGGCAGAGCCGGAAGAGCCGCTGCCTGACTTGGTGGTGAACGCCTACTACCTGCTGGGCTATGACTGGCGCGAGGCGTGGAAGGCATGGAGGAAAGCGGGTCAGCCGATCCCGCCGGTCATGATAACGGTCTGCAATCGCACGGAGACGGCGGCGCGGGTGAAGCACGCTTTCGATACCCGGCGCATCCATATTGACGAACTGTGCGATCCGGAACGTATTTTGCACATTGATTCCAAGGTGCTGCAAGAAGCGGAAGAACACGAGGAACCGGTCACGCCTGCGGAAAAGCCGGAGGCAGACGGCGACAACGGCGAAGAGAGCGACGCACCGGTGAAACGCAAGTTGACCAAGGCTGAGCAGGCGGAGTTCTTGAGGCGGACAGTGGATACGGTGGGTAAGGTTGGTCAACCGGGTGCGGGCATACAGAAGGTCATTTCCGTGGGGATGCTCTCAGAAGGCTGGGACGCTAAGACGGTAACGCACATTATGGGGTTGCGCGCGTTTTCGTCGCAATTACTGTGTGAGCAGGTGGTGGGGCGCGGTCTGCGGCGCACCAGTTACGAGACCAACCCGGAAACGGGGCTATTCGAGCCGGAATACGTCAATATCTTTGGCATACCCTTCACCTTTCTGCCGCATGAGGGGAGCCAGGACGGTCCACCGCCACCACCAACACCCAAAACGGCTATTGAACCGGAGCCGGCAAAAAGCGGGTTCGAGATTTTCTGGCCCAACGTGGTGCGCATCGAGCGCGTGTTTGTCCCTTTCCTGACGCTGGATTGGTCGAAGACGCGGAGGCTGGAACTGGATGCGGGACATACCGCACAGGTCGCGGAACTCGCGCCCGTTCTCGAAGGCAAGCCGGACGTGACCCAAATTAACCGGATCGAATTGGAACGCTTGGCGCGTGAGTTTCGCACCCAGCGCATCGTCTTCGAGACGGCGCGAGACGTATTCGACCAGATGAAGAACACCCGGCAGGGCAGTCGCGAGGTGTTGCTGGCGCAGTTGGTGCGCATCGTGGAGCAGTTCATCCAAGCGGACCGGATCGACATTTCCCCGCCACTGTTCTATCAGGACGAGTTGCGTCGAAGATTGATCATCACGCTCAACATGTCGCGGGTGGTGCAACATGTATGGGAAGCGGTGCGGCAGGAGAACACCGAGAGGCTAGCCCCCATATTCGACAGCGACCATCCGATCCGCTCCACGGGTGAAATGCGCACCTGGTACACCGGCAAGCCCTGCGAGCGGACGCGCAAGTCGCACATCAATGCCTGTGTGTATGACAGCACCTGGGAGGCCTCGGACGCCTTTGCACTAGACGACAGCGACTACGTGGAAGCCTGGGTCAAAAATGACCACATCGGCTTCGAAGTGCTCTACGTCTATCGCGGCGTGGTGCGCAAATACCGGCCCGATTTTCTGGTGCGACTGAAGAACGGCGATCATCTGGTTCTAGAGACCAAGGGGCAAGACACGGAGCAGGACAAGGTCAAACGGCGCTATCTGGACGAGTGGACGCAGGCGGTAAACGCGCACGGGGGATTCGGACGCTGGCGCTGGGCGGTGGCAAAGGCACCCGGTGAGATCTTGGACATCCTGATGCCGTGTCAGGGCGCATAAGCGGGTCAGGAATGGAGAAGTTTAAAAATGGGTGTGTGTGTGCACGAATTTGTTTGAGAGGTTGGCGATGCCTGCGTGTATAATATTTGGATTAACCCGCCGTTGAAGGAGGTCCCGTGTCGTTTCTGATGTTTCATGAGATTTGCCCGGAAGTCGCGTTTCGCGAAACCAGGAGCATTACGCTGCCGGATGACTCCGGCTATGACCTGCCGCCGGATGATTACGCTTTTTTGGAAATGTATTGCGGCGACATGAACTGCGATTGTCGGCGCGTGTATTTCCAGGTCATTGCCGCAAGCAACCCCGCCGCAGTGCTAGCTGTGATCTGCTGGGGATGGGAGACCCTTGCGTTCTACTGCAAGTGGGGCCGCTATCCGAAAACTGAGAAAGACGCAAAAATGATGAAGGGACCCGCTCTCGCGCCGATGAACAAGCAGTCGGCGCTGGCACCCGCCCTGCTTGAACTTACCAAGGGTGCGTTGCTTGCGTCGCCGGAGTACGTTGAGCGTATCAAACGGCACTACACGCTGTTCCGCAGGAAGATCGATGGTTGAAAAGCGAGCAGGAGATTGCCCATTCGCGGGCAAGCAAGATGCGGGGGGATTACCGGTGGGCAGTGTCACCTTTCCAGAAAACGCCCTCGGCGATTGCCTGTGAAAAGTCCGTTGTCGAACGCCAGCGCGCCGTTGACAATCACCTGCCGCACACCGCGGCAGAAGCTGTGCGGCGCGGCATAAGTGGCAATGTCCTCCAGCTCGGTTTCATTGAAGACCGTGATATCCGCGAAAGCCCCGGGCCGCAGCGTGCCGCGATCGCGGATGCCGAACGCGGCGGCAGGCAAGGAGGTCATGCGACGCACAGCTTCTTCCACTCCGCAAATTCGCGCGCTCCCCTTGATACGGCCGGTCATCAGGCGCAAGTAACGCGGCATCGTGCCGTAGGCGCGCGGGTGCGGATGGTCTTTGCCCAGCGGACCCCACGGCGCACGTAGCGATGCGTCGCTGCCGGGCATCACCCACGGCTGCGAGTAGATGCGCCGCAGGTTATCCTCGCACATTCCGAAAAAGAACGCGCTTGTGCGAGCCTCATCTTGCGCGATGAAGCGGCAGACCGCCTGTCCCGGTGTCAGCCCCAGCGCGGCGGCGGTGTCCGCCACGGTCCGCCCGCTGAAGCGCCGGGTCTCATCACTCCAGCCGCCGCCGATCATCACAGCCGACCAGTCACGTCCGCCTGCGTCCAGTTCAGCCTCGACGCGGGCACGTTTTGCCGGGTCGGCGAGATTCGCCAGGATCGCGGCATTGCCGCCGACCGAGGCCCATTCCGGCAACACGATATCAAGTTCGGTGGAGGAAGCTGTATAGGGATAGCGGTCGGAGTGTACCCGCGCGCCATTGTCGCGGGCTTGTGCGATGGTTTCCAGCAGGCGGTCGATCTTGTGCCAGTTCGCCGGACCGGAGATCTTGAGGTGCGATATCTGGGCGCGGATGCCGGTGGCGCGGACTAGGTCTAACACTTCCGCCACGGATTCCAGCAGGCGGTCGCCTTCGCTGCGCATGTGCGTGGCGTACATGGCGTTTCGGGCGGCGGCGGTTTTGGCCAATGCCAGCACCTCTTCCCCGTCAGCGTATTTGCCGGGTTGATAGAGCAAGCCGGTGGAAAGACCCCATCCGCCTTCATCCAGCGCCTGTTCGAGGTTGCGGATCATCTCGCGTTGTTCTTCAGGCAAGGCCTTGCGCGGCGCGTAGCCCATGACACCGGAGCGCAGAGTATTGTGTCCAATGAACTGGATGGTGTTGATCGCCGGTTGCACCGCTTCGAACAACGCGCGGTAACTGGCGACCGTATTCCAGGTCGGACCGGAGTCTTCGCTCGCACACCCCTTTGTGCGAGCGGGATATTTTTGTGACGCCCAGTCAGAAGACAGCCGTGCTTTTCCCAGCCGCGGCACAGCCGAACCGCCGCACTGGCCGTTGACCTCGGTCGTCACGCCTTGCGTCAGTTTGCTGGGCGCGTCGGGCTCTATCAGAAGATATGCGTCGGAGTGCGCGTGGACATCTATGAATCCCGGCGCCACGACACAGCCCGCCGCATCGATCACACATCCGGACGTGGCCGCCGCAAGATCGCCGACCGCCGCTATGTGTTCGCCGGTCACAGCGACATCGGCGATCCACGCCGCCGCGCCCGTACCGTCCACAACCGTTCCACCGCGTATGATCAGGTCAAAGTGCATGTGTTCCGCTGAGCAGAGCCACCACCTGCTGCTGAACCTCGCCAAGCTGATCCAGCCGCAGGCGCGGGTCAAGCACCACGAAGGTGTCGCCACTCTTCTTGTGTTCATAAACGCGCAGTATGCCGCCGCTCTCGTGCGGTTTGGCGTCGCGCTCCACAAGTTGCCTGCCGCGCTCGAGCATGACCGCCAGCACATACATCACATTCTGCATGGCCGGGTCTTCGAGCGTGATCAGGCGGCGCAACAGACTTTCGGCTGTTTCTTTACGGAGCGGCTCGTGTCTGTCCTCGACAGGCGCGGGCGCCTCGTATTCGCCCTCCCAGACGCTGAACGGCTGCCAGTCGCGCGCCGTGTCTTTCCAGCAAGCCGGGTGGCAATCCAGACGTTCGTAAGCGTCAGCATTCTCCCGCAAGGCCGATACACAAGGCTTCTTGTCCTCCAACGGCTGCAGGCAGATGCTGCAAACATGCCCTCGAGGGCGTATGTTCCATTCTTGAGCCATGCTTGAAAGTATAGCAAAAGAGTCAAATTTTGTAACAAGGTTTGGCGAAAATATCTGTTTCTGGATTTTTTCCCGCTAATCTTCGCGAATAGGCACAGCTCTCATTTTTACCGGACTGCGTCCGTCGCTAATCGCTAAAAAATGAGAACTGTGCCCGCTGGTAAAAGGAAATTCAAACCAACCTCTCATTCGCGGAGATTCGCGGGGAAAAATCAAACAGGAATAACACGCTGCACGTCACTTGTCGGTTTGAGGCGCAGCTTCGCTAGTGTGTCTGGACGCGAGACGGCACAACTGATAATCTAATCAACCTGTATTCAAAGAGGGCTATTTCAATTTTGGAGAGTGAGTTATGATAAATCCATATACGATAAAACGGTTAATCCCGGTAGTTTTTTTGACGGCTACGGTCGCGGTTGCCGCCGATCCCGGCAAGGTGGCGCAGGTGGCGGCAGGCAAGCTCCAAGAGGCGCGCGCCTCTTGGTGGGGCTTTGAGCAGGAGGACTCCACAAGCGTCTTGCAGGCGGCCATCAATTCAGGCGTGCCGCGGCTGATCGTAGATAACATGGGCAGCCCCTGGATCACCGCGCCGCTGCGTTGCGTCAGCGACCAGGAAATCTTTTTTGAAAGCGGATCTGAAGTGCTGGCGCTCAAAGGCTCCTTCATCGGCCAGGCTGACTCGTTGTTTTCGCTGGTATGCGTCACCAATGTGACCCTGCGTGGTCCGGGTGCGACGTTGCGCATGCGTCGAGCGGATTATGACGCACCGCCTTACGTCAAGGCCGAATGGCGGCATGTGCTCAATATCAAAAGCAGCGTCAACATCAAGGTCTACGGCCTGACCCTGGCCGAAAGCGGAGGCGACGGCATCTATCTGGGTGTGGCTCAGCGCAAGATGACTAATTTGGACGTACATATCAAAGATGTGATCTGCGACAAGAACTACCGGCAAGGCATCAGCGTGATATCGGCGGAAAACCTCCTGATAGAGGACACGGTCATGCGCGACACGGCCGGCACACCGCCTGCGGCCGGTATCGACTTCGAACCCAACCACGCCGACGAGCGGCTGAAAAACTGCGTGATGCGCAACTGCCTGACTGAGAACAATCAAGGCGACGGCTATGAGTTCTATCTGCCGAACCTGAAGCGCGCTTCTGAACCGGTTTCGATTCTGATCGAGAATTCCCGTTCGGTGAACGACCGCACCGCGGCGCGCGTGATCACCGGCAACAGCGAGGAAGATGCCGTGCGCGGCAGCATGACCTTCAAAGGCTGCAGGTTCGAATCCTCGCAAAAGCAGGGGATCGCTGTCGGACGCAAACCCGCCGCAGGCGTGAAGCTTACATTCAGTCAGTGCCATGTGTCTGGCTGCGCACCCGGTAATACAGATATTTCAGATATGCTTTTAACTAACAATATGGATGATGAAAGACCTGTGGGAAACATACTTCTTGATCAGGTGACTTTCTCCCAGCCTGTGAAGCGTCCATGGATAACTTGGCAGGATTTCACGTTTTTGTCGGAACCGATAACCGGCATACACGGCTCGGTCAGCATTGTCAGCGGCGGCGTTCGGCAGGAGGTGGAGCTGACCCCGGAGTGGGCCGCGGCTAAATTCCCGTTGCGTTTCAAGGTGCGTGTGCCGCGGGTCACGGCCGATTTGGCGACAGCACGCATGGTAGACAAAACCGAAGGTGTCAGCAAGCTTTCACCGGTTGAAATTCGCACAAGAGCCACTTATCTGCTGTTTGCCAAAGCCGGTCAGGAGGTTAGCTTCTCCGGGCAACAGACGCAGGTCGGCAAGTCGGGTTTTTCGTTAAAACCTCTGTTGGTCAGATCTCCTTCGGGTAAAGTGATTCATAAAGCTGCCTTTAAAGGGTTCAAGCAGGTTCTAGAGATCAAGTTCAAAGCTACGGAGGACGGCTTTCACGCTTTGGAGGTAGATGTCGGCAGCCATGCGTTCGCGTTGCTTTCGGCGAATGTTCCGGCGGCCATTGACGCCTCCAAGAAATCGGCTTCACTGATCCGTTGCGCTGGTCCGCTGTTTTTTGCCGTGCCGCAAGGGACCGCCCTCTTCGCCGTGGGGGTGGTTGGCGGCGGCGGCGTAGAGGCGGTGAGTGCGGCGGTCTGCGATCCTGACGGGAAGGAAGTTTGGCGTAAAGACACGATCACGGTTTTTGAACGTTTCACGGCAGATGATGGCCAAGGCCTGCCGGGCGGTTTGTGGCAAGTGCGTTTCGCGCGGCCGAGCACGGGAGTCTTCGAGGATTTCAAGGTCGAGACGCTGGGCGTGCCCGGCTACCTGTTTCTCAGCCCCGACCGCTACTGGTCGTTCTGAGGCCAAATGTTACGGTTGCCGCGGGCAAGGGGTATCTGCTAAGATAAGCGCATGTGGACGGGTTCTCATAAGCACCGGAACAGGTCTAAAACGCTGGCTGTCACGCGCGGCCTGCTGGTTGCCGTCTTTTTCGCGGCGAGCGTCTTACAGGGCGTGACTCTCTGCTTGTGCGCGCCTGATCCCGATGCCTGCGGCGAGCACTGCCATGACTGCGGTTCCGCGCCGGATCCGCAAACGGCTCATTGGGGCCATGTCTGCGACCATCTGACCATCAGCCAACTGGCGCCTTCCGAAAAGGTCACGCCCGTCACAATTAAAGCGCCTTGCGCGCCGCTTCCGGGAATCGCGCCGCGCGCGCAAACCGGCGTTAGGCTGACTTTACGGCCGCGAGCCTTTACCCATCCGCCCGACATCTTATTCCCGCAATTTACATTTATATCACGCTCAACGCAGATGCTGTGTTGAGCCCTCCTCGCTGTTCTTGACCCAGCGCGCCAGTCGCGCACACCAAGACCATAGTGCCGCGCAGCTCCCGACAGACACGGCAATCAAGCGAGGAGACCTCAAATGTCTTTATTTTCCCATGCATGCCTTTACCTTATACCGGCGTTACCGGCATTGATGCTGACCGGCTGCCGCAGTTTTCAGTCGGCGCAGCTCGAGTGGCCGCAAGAGCTGTCAGCCTGGTCTGACACTTCTGACGCTAACACGCCCATGACGCTGGCAGAGGCGCGTCAGTGCGCCTTGATCCTAAATCCCGAGATCAACGCCCTGCGGCTGCGCCTGCTCGCCTCGCGGCGTTTCGCCCTGGCCGCAGGCTGGTGGGATGACCCGGCGCTGGATTTCGACGCGTTGCGCATCCTGCGCGGCGGGCCGCATCCTTGGCTTGGCGGGGCCGGACTAGCTTTCACGCTGCCGCTGAACGGCGTGCCCGGCATCGAGCGGCAGGCGGCGCAGGCTTATACGCGCGCCGACGCGCTGGCCATCATTGTGGCCGAGCGCGAACTGCTCGCAGAGGTTGAGCGCCTCTGGAACGCCTGTCTGACCGACCGGCGTTGCGCGGCCGCGCAGAACGACTACAAGGCGCGACTGCTGACCCGCGAGCCACAGGTCCGCGCCTTGATCGCGGTCGGCGAACTGCCTGCGTCTGAAGGCGAGCGCCTCGCGCAAGAACTCATCAAGCTTGATCTGGAGTGCGCCTGCTGCGGCGCGGAGACCGTGGCGCGGCAGCAGGCGCTCCTGCGTCTGCTCGGCCTGCACCCCTCCGCTCCGCTGGATCTGGCGCAGGAGGCTGAGCGGGAGGACGCGGCTATGCCTTCCGAAACAGGCGTTCAAAGTTCGGCGTCCGGCATGCTACCCGAATCCGACCTTGATCTCGTCCGCCATCCGCGCGTGCAGGAAAAGCTCGCCCGCTTCGCGGCGGGCGAAATCGAGTTGCGCGCGGCACTCCGCAAGCAATATCCCGACATCTCCTTCGGTCCCAAATTTGCACACGAGGAGGGCGGCGGACGTTTGGGGGCCTCGCTGGGCTTTTCGCTGCCGCTGTGGAACCGCAACCGTAAAGGCATAGCCACGGCCGAGGGTGGCCGCGACGCCGCGCGTCTAGCGGCAGTGAACGAATGGCGCAGCCTGGTGACGGAATGGCATGATGCGTGGCGACTACTGCAGATCGCCGAGGCGCAAGAGCGCGGCATCAGAGAGCGTCAGCTTCCGGCCGCGAAGGCGGCAGCCGAGCGCACGGAACGGCTGTTGCAGCAGGGTGAGGCGGATGTGCCGTCGGCCCTTGCGGCGGACGAAATGGTTTACAAGGCGCAAGCGGCGCTGATTGAGGCGCAGCGGGTTAGCGGCGAGGCGCGTGTGCGCCTCAACCGTCTAGCGGTGTTTCGGCACTGCCGGGTAGGGACGAGCGACTTGTCCGCCGTAGACTTGGCGAAGGAGGGCTGCTCGTCCGGGCAAACAGACGCTTGCCCCTCCCGTAGATCTGGAGAGACATGCGAAGGAGGATTAAGATGAAACGATATGAATGGATAGGCATACTGGCGCTGGCTGTTCTTTTGGGTGGCGGCTGCGGCCACGACAGCCACACGCAAGATCATGATCCCGCCGGTTGTGATCACGGAAAGGAAGCGGTGCAAGCCGCGCCGTGCGGGGACGACCAGGAACATGCAGAGGCGGCGTGCGCCCAAGACCAGGACCACGAACATGAAGGGGAGGCCTGCACAGGCGAGCATACCTCCGAAGTCGCGTCGATCGAGGTGCCCGCGAACGCGCAGCGCCTGCTGGTGATCACTTTCGTGACGGCCGCGCAACGACGCGTCACCGGCACGGTGCGCTTTCCCGGCCGGTTTGAATGGATGCCGGGGGCGCGGCGCGTCTACGGCGCGGCAATAAGCGGCGCGGTCGAAATGTGCGTGCGTCCGCCGCAACAAGTGAACGCCGGTGACCGGCTTTTCACGCTGCATTCACCGGAGTGGGTGGAAAAGAAAGGCTTGGCGCGTGAGGCCGAGGCGGCGCTGGCGCTGGTCCAGGCCGAGACCGAAGCGTTGCGTCAGCGGCTGGCGCGGCTTAGTGACACGGGCGCGCGCAACGCCGAGCTGGAACAGCAGATGGCCGCGAAGGAAGCCGAAGCCGCGCGGGCGGAGAGCGCGCGGCAGAACGTAGCGGAGGCACTGCAGGCGGTGTTGTCGTTTTGCCGCGAAGCGGACGGTCTGCTCGTCTTCGAAGCACGCGAGGCGGGTTTGGTTGAGACGGTGGCGGTCGAAAACGGCGCGTGGGTTGCAGCAGGCGCGGAAATCGCGCGCGTGGCGCGGGCGGACGGACTCTGGTTCAGGGCGGACGGCGTACTGTCCGAAATGACGCTGGTGCGCACGGGTCAGCAAGGTTTCGTGGAACCTTTAGGCCGACTTCAGGCGGATGCGGCGTATGGCAAGATCGAGCTGGGCTTGGCGGCAGACGACACGGCGCGCACGCAGCCGGTCTATCTCGCCTTGCCCACGCCGCCGCCATGGGCCCTGCCCGGCAGCGCGGGCGTCTTGAGCGTAGTAACAACAGAGAGTGAGCCAGAAAGCTTAGCGCTGCCGCTTGCTTGCGTGGTGGCGGACGGTCTGCGCAGCATCGTGTTCGTGCGCGATGAACAAGACCTCGACCGTTTTTATGCGCGTGCGGTAGAACTTGGAGCGAGCGACGGCGACTGGGTGGAGGTGACGGGTGTTGAGGCCGGCTCAACGGTGGTGCTGGCAGGCGCGCAAGAGCTGAAGCTGGCCTTGCCCGCGCAAGGCGCGCAGCAGCGCGCCGTCGGCCACTTCCATGCCGACGGTCAGTTCCACGAGGGAGAGCATTGAGAGAAGTTCTAAAGTGCTAAAGTTTGAGAGTGCGCGAGTGCGCGAGTTTTCGCTCGTCGTCAGTCGTGAGTCGCCAGTCCTTTTGGAGCAGATTTTATGTTAAAACGAATCGTTGATTTTTGTTTGAAGAATCCGTGGCTGACGTTGGTTGTGACGCTGGCGGCGCTGGCGGTGGCGGTCATGGTGACGCGCAAGTTGCCGGTGGATGTCTTTCCGGAACTCAAGGTGCCGCGCGTGGTGGTGCAGACCGAAGCAGGCGGCCTGACGGCGGAAGAGGTCGAGCAGTTCATCACCATTCCACTCGAGTCGGCGATGAACGGCCTCCCGGGGGTAAAGGTCGTGCGTTCCTCCTCTGGCGGCGGGCTCTCTTTCGTCTGGGTCGATTTCGAGTGGGGCACGGATCTTTTCCGCGCGCGCTGGAGCGTGGCGGAACGCCTGCCTGCCGTGCGCCAGTTCTTGCCGGAGGGTGTCGAGCCGGAGATCACGCCGCTCGTGTCCGTGACCGGCGAGATCATGCTGTTGGCCTTGACCGCGCCGGACGGGGCGCTGTCGCCGATGGAACTGCGCCAGCTTGCGGAATTCGAACTGCGCAACCTGCTGATGTCCGTACCGGGAATCGGTCAGATAACGGTGATTGGCGGTCAACTGCCGGAGTTCCAGATTAATGTCGCGCAGGAGCGTCTGGCCGCATACGGTTTAACGCTCGACGATGTGATCGCGGCCGCGCGCGGTGCCGGCACAATGGCAGGCGCGGGTTATCTGCCGAATGTCCAGGGCCGGGAAATCCCCCTGCGCCAGAGCGCCCGTGTAGAGAACATTGACGAGCTGCGGCGGGTCGTTGTGCCGGGTCAGGCAGGTGCGCTGCGACTCGGCCAGATTGCGGAAGTCGAGCTGGGCGGCGCGCCGCGCCGCGGCTCGGCGGGCTTCGGCGACCGCGACGCGGTGGTGCTTTCCGTACAGAAGATGCCCGGCGGCAACACGCTGGATCTGACCAGCCGGATTGATGCGGCGCTGGACGATTTCGAGGCCGCCAGCCTGCCGGTCGATGTCAGCCTACACCGCGAGGCTTACCGCCAGGCCGACTTCATCAACATTTCGATCGAAAACGGCCACAGCATCGTGCGCGATGCCGCGGTGATTGTCGTGCTCGTGCTGGGGTTGACGCTGCTGCGCGTGCGCACCACTGTGATCACGCTGCTGGCCATGCCGCTTTCAATGGCTTTAGGCGTGCTGCTTTTCCCTGTGTTCGGACTAGGCGTCAATATCATGACCCTCGGCGGACTGGCAGTGGCGGTCGGCGATGTGGTTGACAGCGCCATCATTTTTGTGGAGACAGCTTGGCGGCGGCTTTTGGAGAACAGCCGTCAGCCGCCAGAGCGTCAGCAGCCGCGCGCGGCAGTCATCAGCGCGGCCTGCGGCGAGATTTTGAGTTCAGTCGCCTTTTCGACAACGATCATAGTGCTGGTATTCCTGCCGCTGCTGTTTCTTGACGGCATCGAGGGTCAGTTCTTCCGTCCTTTGGGCGCAGCCTACCTGCTGGTGTTCACGGCCTCGCTGGCGGTGGCACTGACGGTCACGCCGGTCTTGTGTCTGCTCATGTTCAGCGAGCGGCGTTTTGTATGGCGTCGCGGCGACAGAGGGCGCGACGGCAATGGTGAGAAAGCGAGCATCCGCGGCGGCTTCACAGTGCGCGTCATGAAGGGGGTTTACCGTCCGCTGCTCACCTTCTGCGTGCGGCATGCCTGGCTGGTGTGTGCGGTGATGACGCTTATGACGGCAGGCTCGCTTTGGCTGGCATCGACATACGGCACAAGTTTTCTGCCACCCTTCCATGAGGACTGCTACACCGTGTTTGTCAGCACACCGGTGGGCACATCGTTGGATGAGACCGAAAGAGTGACCCGGCAGGCCATGGTCGAGATTCAAAAGATTGACGGCGTGTTGGGCGTGGCGCGGCGCACCGGGCGCGCCGAACGCGACGAGCACGCCGAGCCGGTCAGCGCATCAGAGATGCTGGTACGCGTGGACATGCTGGCCGATCCCGTGCGACTGCGTCAGGAGATCAACAAGGTCATCGGCACCATACCGGGCGTGGCGACCATGATCGGCTATCCCATTGCGCACCGCATCAGCTCGGTTTTGTCAGGCACCGAAGCGGAGCTGGCGATCAATATTTATGGCGACGACCTCGCTACCTTGCGGCGCGCGGCCGTGGAGGTTAAAACTGTGCTCGACACCCTGCCGCAGGTTGCCGAGGCGCGGGCCAACCGCGAGATCATGGTGGACACGCTGCGCATCCGCTACCGTCTGGAAGATCTGGCGCGCGCCGGCCTGACCCTGCGCGAGGCAGGCGAGCAGGTCTCGGCGGCTTTCAGCGGCTTGTTCGTCGGGCAGGCCGCGCGCAACCAGCGGCGTTGGGACATAGTCGTGCGGCTGGAGGAAGGCGGACGCGGGCGTCTGGAAGACGTAGCCGCCTTCAAACTGTCAACACCGGGCGGCGCGCGCGTGCGGCTGGACGAGGTGGCCGACGTGTTTCGCGAAGATGCCTCTAATCTGATCGTGCGCGACAACGCCCGGCGCAAGGCGCTGATCTCCTGCAATGTCGCGCCGGGCTCGAATGTCGGCGACCTGATGCAGGCGCTACGAAAGCATGTCGACCCGGTGGTATACGCGCTGGGCTGCACAGTCAGCTACGGCGGCAGTTACGAGGCGCAGCAGTCAGCCGCGCGCCGGCTGACATGGCTGGGGCTGGTACTGTTGCTGGCGATTCTCCTGCTGCTAGGCTATTCTTTGCGCAGCTTCAAGGCCGCATTACTGGTGCTGTTGAACCTGCCGCTCTGCCTGATCGGCGGTGTGGCGGCGGTGTATCTGGCGAACCCAGCGCCGCTGGCGGCCAACACCCGCGCGCTGTTCGGCCACGGCGACTACGTGGCGCCGGTCTTGTCCGTGGCCGCGCTGGTCGGGTTCGTGACCGTGGCCGGCTTCGTAATCCGCAACGGGCTGCTGCTGCTGAACCGCTACCGCGACCTGCAGGCGGCGGGCATGAGCGTGCAAGAGGCCGTCATGCACGGCTCGCTAGAGCGCATGGCGCCGATCATCATGACCTCGCTGACCACGGTTCTGGGTCTTTTACCGATTGTGCTGGCCTATGACAAACCCGGCGGGGAGCTGTTGGCGCCCTTGGCCACGGTGCAGTTCGGCGGACTGGTCGGCGCGACCCTGCTGAACCTGCTGGTGCTGCCCGCCGCCTACCTTTTGGCCTTCAAGCCCAAGATATAAAATGCTCAGGAGTCAGGGTTCAGACCGCGTCAAAGTAG
>CAZKZI010000058.1:8897-17850 GCA_964557205.1 uncultured Lentisphaeraceae bacterium | reverse complement strand
TGAATAAGACTTGCGTCTCGTAATCATCCCGTGATGCTACCCCGTGAACGGTTACCCGCAGGCTAGAACGTCGAACTTATAGATATGTTCGGACGCCTTTGGAAGCGCATCCCATCCGGCGACGAGGTCACGCCCCGCCTTGATCATTTCCACGTCGCTGTGGAAATGCTTCAGCAACGGGCGCACGTACTGGTAGAAATCACCGGCCCGAAGAACTGAATCCGGAAATGTATTGGCGAGCATGCCGTTCCATTGTCCCGAAACGCGCATGCCCATCGACACGAGCTTGCCGTCACTCCAGCCGAAGGTGACACGTCCGACGGATCCGGTTTTCCGCGGCGAGAAACGAAGTCCAGCGCCGTCCGGCACTTTGACATCCTCCCCGCCGGCGCCGACGGTTGAACCTTCAAATTCTTGTTCCGTCGATTTTCGAGAGGCGAAAAGCGCCTCATCGGGTACTACGACACACACCGCCTGCGCGACTGTAGACAGCGCCACGAAGAATATTATGGCTTTGATTTTTTCCATTCGCCTTTTCTTGTCAGAAATGAATGAAATAATCCTACCGCAAACTAGTATACAAGTAAATAGGACTTGCATACAGGTTTCACCGCTGCGCGTTGCGGCACAATTAACGACACCGAACATATTTTGCAGATAAAAATTGAAAATTCAGGTTGCGTCAAATGAAACGACACCGAAAACAGGTAATATATATGTCAAAAGAGAGTCCGTGATTGCACCAGGTCAATGCAAACCTGCCAGCATGATTTTTTAACGATCCCTTGTCTCTTTACCCGCTCTTCGTGCTCTTCGTGTCTTCGTGTCTTCGTGGTGACAACTTCCGGGCAATGCCTGACTCCTGAACTGTTAAGTTTCCATGCTGTTTAAGACGGCTGGAATCGGTCGGCGATGTCGTTCACCTGTCTGCCGCGACGCTCGCGGCACAGGCAGGCTAAAATCAAATTGCGACTTTGACTAGGTGTCAATGGTTTGCTACGATATGGGCATCTTCAAAACAGTGTTCCGGCAAGCTCGGCTAAAGCCGTACAAACGTTATAGGAACGACTTATGGCAAAGAAAAACAGCAAATACAACCTTTCCTTCATAACCGACGAAGATCTGAAAAAACACACGCTTGAGACTATGAGCCGTTTTAGAACAGGCATGTCGCTGGCTGAGTTCCGCAAAAACATTGTGGATCCGATTAAACTCACTTTCGACGCGCATGTTTACCGCCGCAGCATCGAGGAGGTGATTGATGCGGAATACTTCAAGCAACTTTCAAAGAGTAATGAGGATGCCATAAACTTTTTTCATCAGACTATTTTCGGATATCTTAAAAACCAGTGGCAAATGCTAGGGCTTGGGGATGATGAATGGGACATTGAGAATCAGAAAGAGCATGTTTTTGTTAAATTTAAAGATCGATATGATTCGAAAACGACTAACGACACTAGGTTCATCCATGCTCGCATGCGTGGTTTGATTGAGGGCGACAGCAAAGCCAGATGTTATTTGGTGGAAATTGTAACCAAGACCAGCCATGATGTGCCCTGGATGATGAAAAATGCCCACTTGCGGGAAGACAGACAAGAGCGTCTTCGACGCATCTCTATTGATCGCTTTTATGAATTAGTCACAGGCAAGGTTTCAGCGTTTACTGATTTATGTTTAATCTTGGGGCAAGTGATTAAAGATACACTTGACGAACATCCACAACAGACAAAGCATGCCTTGGCGTTGCAAGAATTAAAGACTAAAGAAAAGGATGTTTTTGCTGCCTTACTAAGGTTGCGTGATTGAGGAAACAAATGAAACAAATGCCATCCCTTTACGGATTGATTAATTCAAACCGTGACTTTTCAAGCCAGTACGCATGGGGTAAAAACCAGAAGTGGAGCAAATCATTGGCAATGCTGTTCCGGTCAAACTTGGCGAATTCATAGGGCGATGTTTCCTTAACTATATCAATCAACCGGCAACACGACCGTCTAAATATCAGAAACGTCTGGACAACATGCCTATTTACGATAAAGCTCGTTCTGTCGCACAAATCCCGTATGCAGAGCAGTTGCTACTGTTGGATGAGGGTAGTCTGTATCTTGTTGCCGACAAGCCGGTCACGCTTCTCGGAACCTATCGTAAAACCTGCCGCGATTGGATTGTGTCGAATTGCCTTTATAATTACCCTGTCACCGAGAGCGAGCTTGACTCTGTTAAAGAACTGCTTGCCGTACGTTATCTAATTCTGAAACACAAAGGTTTGAAGGATTTGTGTTTCAAGGTGGAGGGATATTCGCTAGTCAGTAAAAGTGAATTGTCAAAACTCGGTTATCAAGCAGGCAGGAAACATCCTGCTAAACAGCGATACATACTCTACAAGCTCTCGCCGAGTTCTTTGGCTTTGCCATGTGAAGAAATTAACGCGATCCCGATTGTAGGGAAAGGGATTGATAGTTCGCGAGAAAAACGTGTGCCGGATCGTGTTGGTAAAACCGCTTTAAAGACACGCCCGATGAAACATCGCTATGATAAAGGGGTGGTATGAAAATCGGAATCATACAGAAGAGCTGCGATTCGGACACGCGCGCAAATATCGACAGTCTCAAAGAGATGGTTCGCGGCTGCGCGCGACAGGGGGCCGAGCTGATCGTGCTGCCGGAACTGCACAACAGCTTGTACTTTTGCCAGACCGAAGACCCGGAAATGTTCGATCTGGCGGAACCGGTCCCCGGACCCAGCACCGAGGAATACGGAGCATTGGCGCGGGAGCTGGGCGTGGTGCTGGCGCTCTCGCTTTTCGAGCGGCGCATGGCGGGACTCTACCACAACACCGCCGTGGTGCTGGAGAAGGACGGCAGCATCGTAGGCAAGTACCGCAAGATGCACATCCCCGATGATCCGGCCTATTATGAAAAATTCTACTTTGCTCCCGGCGATCTCGGTTTCAATCCCATCCAGACTTCAGTCGGCAGTCTCGGCGTGCTGGTCTGCTGGGACCAGTGGTATCCCGAGGCTGCGCGCCTGATGGCGCTGGCTGGCGCGGAGATCTTGATTTATCCCACGGCCATCGGCTGGGAGAGCACCGACAGCGCCGACGAAAAAGAGCGTCAGCGCGAGGCGTGGCTGATTTCGCAAAGAGCCCATGCCATCGCCAACGGTCTGCCGGTGGTCAGCGTCAACCGCACCGGGTACGAACTCGATCCTTCCGATGCCACCGGCGGCATACAGTTCTGGGGCAGCAGCTTTGCGGCAGGTCCGCAAGGCGAGATGCTGGCGCAGTTCGCGGCTGACGCGGAAGAGGCGCGGGTGCTGGATATCGACCTGCGCCGCATTGAGAAGGTCCGCCGCATGTGGCCGTTCTTCCGTGATCGCCGTATTGACGCCTTCGACGGCCTCACCCAAAGGGCGCGATCTTGAAAGCGGCCTTCGGCAGCGGCCGTCTATTTGCGGTCTGACAGGCCGGCCAGCAGACCGGCTATCAGCATGGAGGTGATCAGGCTGCTGCCGCCGTGGCTGATGAACGGCAATGTGATGCCGGTCATGGGCAGCGCTTTGGTCACGCCTGCCACATTGATAAGGGTCTGTACAGCCAGCGAGCCGGTCAGGCCCACGCACAGCAAGCGCTCGAACGGTGTGCGCGTGGCGCCTGCGGCACGGAAACCGCGCGAGAAAAGGATGGCGTAAACCATCAGCAGCAGCGCGCAGCCTACCAGCCCGAGTTCTTCGGCCAGTGCCGCGTAAATGAAATCGGAGGTCACGATCGGCACCGTCTGCGGCACGCCCGCACCGAGACCCGTGCCCCAGGCACCGCCGGAATACATGGCGCAAAGTGCCTGCAGGGTCTGCCAGCCCTTGCCGGTCGGGTCGGCGAAGGGGTTGAGCCAGACATCGAAGCGATTACGCACATTGGACGAAAGCATGCGCATACCGAAACCGGCCGCGGTCACGGCGGTGAGTCCCAAGGCCAGATAGCCGGTGCCTTGCGAGATCGCGAACAGCATGATGATCAGCGTCGCGTTCAAGAGCATCATCATGCCCAGGTCTTTAAGCAGGACAATGAACAGCATCGGCACTCCCCACAGGAATATCAAGGCCAAAAGCGAATCGAGCGCGGGCACGGGTATGCCGATCTGGGTCTCGGAAAAGTCCTTCTGCCGCCGACTGAGATAAGCGGCGAGAAAAATCACCAGTAGGGGTTTGATGATCTCGGAGGGGTTCATGTGTCCGGGCATGTAAATCCCGCCGCGGAAACGTCGGCCCAGCAGCAGCATTGCGGCTAAGACCCCCGCAGCCGCGAGGTAGGCCATCCACCCCGTGCCGGCCAGCCAGCGGCCGCGGCCTTTGCCTGTGGCGGTGACTCCGAGCAAAAAGGCGGCCAAGCCCAGCGGGAAGGGCAGCAAGGCTAAAGGCTGCTCCAACCCCTGCGCGAAGCTGCCCATGCGGAACTGGATTACCAGTCCCATGCCGCAGAGCAGGAATACCGCGCCCAACAAGCCCGCGTCACCTTTCCAGCCGATCATCTTCAGCCAGAGCAAGATCAGAGGCATACCGACGAAATACACGCCGATGGGTATCAACTGTTGCCAAGGCAACACCGGCGCGTTACTGAGTTTGATCCCCAGGATCGAGACGCAGGCGCACAGCACCGCCAGCGCGGAGAGCAGGAAGAGTCCTGTGACCGAGCTGAGCGGCGATAACGCTGTTTTCTTTTTACGCATGTCTTAACGTTGTCTTACATAACCGAGGCGGTCGGCCTCTTTCAGAAGGGCGCGTGCAATTGGCAATGCGGCTTTCGCGCCGAAACCCCCCTGTTCCACCAAAACGGTAACTACGATACGCGGCTGCTTCTGCGGGGCGAAACAAGTGAACCAGGCATGATCCTCGCCGCCTGTAACCTGCGCGGTGCCGGTCTTGCCACAAACTTTCAGACCGGGCAGGTTGGCGCCTCTGCCCGTGCCTTTCGCCACGGTTTCGCGCAACATGACCTTGAGACGCTCGGCGGTTTGCGCGGAAAACAGACGCGAAGCCTCTTCAGCCTTTTTGTCCTGAAGCAATCGCGGCCGCATCATGCGTCCTTCAGCCGCAACCGCCGATGTGAAGCAGGCCACGTGTAGCGGGGTGACCAGAATCGCGCCTTGTCCGATCGCCAATTGCGCTAGTGCCGGAGCCTTGCGGATGTCAGGGAAGTTGCCGCGGGAGCTCTGCAACTCGCCGTGCTCGTTTTTCAGGTAGGTCAACGACGCATTGATGCCCGCCCGTTCCATCATGGCTCGGAAATCCTTCACGCCGCAGGCGACCCCGAGTTGCGCGAAATAGACGTTCGAAGAGTGGACCATAGCCTCTTTCATGTCCAGCCGTCCCCAGCCCTGCCAAGTAGCGCCCTGACGAATATGAGCGTAATATTCGCTGTCGCGGATGGCAGGGGTGTTGGGTCCGGCGATATAGCCTTGCGCCGGGCAAGAGAAGACCGGCGAAAGCCCTTTTTCCAAGGCCACGGCCGCCACCAGTATCTTGAAGACCGAGCCCGGCGCGTAGCGTCCTTGCGCCGCACGGTTGAAGGCCGGAATGTTGACCTCGTCCTGCAGAGCGGTTTCAGGATTCTGCGGATTGAAGCCCGGCGAGCTGACCATTGCCAGCAAAGCGCCGTCATGCGGACGCATTACTATCACCGCGCCTTTACGCCCGTCCAAGAGTTCGTAGGCTTTGAGCTGCAGGCGCATGTCAAGCGTGAGTGTCACTTCCGATCCCTCCTCCGCGCGCTGCGCGAACAGGGCGCGCCCGGGACTCAGCTCATCGCCTTGCGCCGTGTACCCGCTCAGTATCGGATCGCACACCCGTTCGACGCCGGTGATGCCGTAACGCGGATGGTAATAGCCCAACGGGTGGGCCGCGGCTTCGCCCAACGGATAGCGTCGCCCCCACACGTCACCCCGGACCGGAGCGGTCAATACCATGCCGCGGCAGTCCAGCAAAGGGCCGCGCAGCACTTGCAGGTCAGCCGCATTGGGGCGCCGGTTGTAGCGGCGCATGAACTTTACAAAATCAGGCTTGGTGAATCCGGCCAATTGCCAAGTCGCCTGATAGGTCAACACCGCCATAAAGAGGAATGTGAAAACCATCCGCAACAGACCGAAGCCGGTGCGCCCCGGTTTGGAAGAGGGGGCGAGCAGGATTGCCAGAGTGACTATGCCAAGAAACACCATGAAGCACACCTTCACGGCCCGCAACAGATCTGGGCCGTACGGGTTGTTCAGGAGCCGCATGATGTGTTCCAGCATTCCATCTTTCCTCACGCTATTGCGCGCTGGCCATCAGCCCGGCCATCAGTTGGGTGAAGCGTTGCGGGTTCTTAGGCGCGGAGCCTTCCGCGACTAGCGCCTGCCCATACAGCAGTTCCACGTAATCGGCCAGCCGCGCATCTTGCTTATCCGCTTCGCACATGCTCTGCATGCGCTTGATAAGGGCGTGGTCGGGATTTAGTTCCAGAGTGCGGAGTTGTTTCGGCACATCCTGATTCATGGCGCGCATCAGCCGCTCCATGCTCGCGTTCAAGGCGTGCTCGCCCGCCACCAGACAGCAGGCGGACCCCGTCAGGCGCGGCGACAGGCGCACCTCCTGCACCTCGTCCTTCAGGCGCTCGTTCATCAAGGCCACGAGGTCTTTGTAGTCACCGGCTGCCGCCTCAAGCTTTTTCTTGGTCTCGGCCTTTTCCTCGTCACTGCCCAATTCCAGATTGCCTTTGTCCACCGCCACCAGCTTCCTACCTTCGTATTCGCGCAGGTTATCCACGATCCACTGGTCGATCGCGTCGGTGAAGAAGAGCACATCATAGCTGTGGGCCGTCACGGACTCGATATGCGGCGAATGGCGCGCGGCCTCCAGATCTTCTGCCAGCAGGTAGTAGATATCCTTCTGCATCTCCGGCATGGCTTCGACATATTGTTTGAGCGAGACCATGGCGTTGTCGGCTTGTTGGGCGGAGTGGAACATCAGCAGCGGCTTGATTTTGTCGGTATTCTCCCAGTCGAAATGGATGCCTTCTTTCAGGATGCGGCCAAAGGCGGCGTAGAAAGTCTTGTAGTCTTCGGCCGCGTCTTTCATCATCTCGGCCAGCGTGGCTAGAATCTTGCCGGTGATGTTGCTCTTGATCTTACGGATAACGGCATCGTCCTGCAAGGATTCGCGCGAAACATTCAAAGGCAGGTCGCTCGACTCCACGACACCTTTGACGAAACGCAGATATTCCGGCAGCAGCATGTCAAGGTCGGCACCGATGAAGACGTTTCGCACATAAAGGCTCAGGCCGTGTTTCTTATTCGGCATCAGCAGGTCGAACCCGGCATTTTGGGGCAGGAAGAGCAGAGCTTTAAATTCGATCGCGCCCTCGACCGACATGTGGATGGTTTTGAGCGGAGCGTTGTGGTCGTGCGTCAAGTGGGTGTAGAACTCGTTAGTCTCTTCAACCGTGACTTCGCTTTTGGCCCGTTTCCACAAGGCCTTCATGGTATTCAGCGGCTCGGCATCCTCTTTCGGGGCTTCGCCTTTATCGCCGAAGCGGATCGGGTAGGCGATGAAGTTGGAGTACTTTTTGACCAGCTCGCGTATGCGCCATTCGTTCAGGTACTCTTCCATGCCCTCGCGTAATTTGAGCACGATGGTGGTGCCTGGTTTGTCCCGCGCGGCCTCCTCCAGGGTGTATGTGCCATCTCCGGCCGAAAGCCACTTCACCGCCTTCTGGCCCTCGCCGCGTTTGAGGGTTATTACCGTCACATGCTCGGCCACCATGAAAGCCGCATAGAAACCCACACCGAACTGCCCGATCAGTTCCGGTATGGCAACGCTCTTGTTTTCCTTGAGCGCCTGAGCAAAGGCTTTCGTGCCGGAGCTGGCGATTATGCCAAGATTTTTGTCGAGTTCCTCCTCGCTCATGCCGATGCCGTTGTCGGAAATGACGAGGGTCTTGTCTTCCTGGTCGGCACTGATGTCGATCTTCCACGCGGGCGCGTCGGCCACGACCGCTTTGTCGGTCAGTCCGAGGTAACAGGCGCGGTCAATCGCGTCGGATGCGTTTGAGATCAGCTCGCGCAGAAAGATTTCTTTTTTTGAATACAGCGAATGGATCACCAGATCCAGCACCTGCTGGATTTCGGCTTTGAACACATGCGTCTTCTTGCTCATACGTTTTATCTCTCCTTTTTCTTAATCACGGCTGCGGCCGCCGATGATGCCGGCCCGCATCAGATAGTAAAGCAAGGTCAGCAAAGAGCTGACCGCTGCCGCCACATAGGTCAGAAACGCGGCGTTGAGCACACGTCCGGCCTCGGACTCCTGGCTGGGCGATACAATGCCGGACATGACCATGTGCTGTTTAGCGCGCGCGCTGGCATCCCACTCCACCGGCAGGGTCACCAGCGCGAAAATGAACGCCGCCGCGAACATGATGCACCCGGCATAGAGCAGTGGCTGGATACGGAAGAGTATTCCCGCGAAAAATACGTAAAAAGCCAAGCTGCTGCTGAAGCCTGTGACCGGCACCAGCATGGTGCGTAGAGTCAGCGGCGCGTACTGGTTGGCGTGCTGCAGCGCGTGACCCGCCTCGTGGCAGGCTACGCCGATAGCGGCCAGCGAGTTGGAGCGGTAGACATCCGGCGATAGTCGCAGCACCTTGTGGGCGGGGTCGTAGTGGTCGGAAAGGAAGCCGCGGGTTTCCTCGACCGAGACGTCAAACACGCCGTTCGAACGCATCATCCGTTCCGCCGCCTGCGCGCCGGTCATGCCGGAATATGCGCGCACGCGCGAGTAGCGTTTGAAGGTGGTTTTAACCAGCAGAGAGGCTATGCCGGCCAGAATGATGGCCGGAAGCAGCATCATGATGTAAAGCGGATCAAAATAAAACATTGCTCAGCCCTCTTTAGGGTGCGGTTCACAATAGTTGAAGCGCACTCAG
>CAZKZI010000058.1:1957-8797 GCA_964557205.1 uncultured Lentisphaeraceae bacterium | reverse complement strand
ACGGGTCGGTGAAAGTTTTACAAGAGCCTTTGATATTACCGGAATGCCGCCAGCCGCGCAAGAGAGTTGATGGCCTCTTCCACGGTCGCTGCGGCGGCCACAGTGTCCGGCAAGCGGCCTAAAGCGCCAAGTGCGACTGTGGTGGGCTTACCGATTGTGACGGCCATTTTGTTGTAAAGTTCCTCGACCGGCCGCTGCGCCATGAAAGCTTCCACGGCTGAAGCGCTGGCGAAGAAGACTGCGTCGTACTCCGGGAACCGCTCATATTTTATGGTTTCGTTACGGTACAGAAGCAGGTCGTCAACTGCCGCGCCTTGTTGACGCATGACGTCGGCCAGCAAAGAACCGGCTTTTTCCGAGCGCAAGCGCAAGACGCGCTGACCGGATAAATCTTGTCCGCGTAAGATCTCTGCCAGACCTTCGGCGCTGTAATCCATCGGCGGGGTCAGTTCCGGCGCTAGCCCGTGGTTTTTGAAAGCGGCGGCGCTACCCGGCCCGCAGGCCATCAGCCGCGGCAGGCGGCGCAGGTCTACGCCCTCGCGTCGTATAATATCCATGAAGATGTTTACTGCCGAGGGCGAGGTCAGGGTCAGCCAGTTGTACTCGGCGATTTGTCGCAGGGCGTCAAGAGCATCGCCGCACGGGACCAGGCGGATTAAAGGACGCGGCAGTGGTATGCCGCCCAAGTCGGTCACGGCCAGCACCGCTTTGTCCAGCAACGCCTCGCTGCAGGTCAGCAGCACGCGGCAACCGCGCAGCGCGCCGGTGTCGCGGCGGAAGGATCCGGCGGCGGCCGGCCCGATCACAAGCAGTCCCGGGGCGTCGGTCTGCGGTAGCTTTGCTGTGTTGTCGCGCAGAGCCGACAATGTGGTGCGGAAGATTGTCTCGTCGTCCGCGCCGGCGTTGAAGACGATCGCGGCGGGAGTGTCGGGCGCCCAGCCCTCTTCCAGCAGCTCCGCGGCCATATCGCCTGCGACGTGGATGGACATGAAGAGCAACAGCGGCAACTTTTGTCGGACCGGCCAGGAGATCCCGGCCACAGCTCCGCCTTCGGCGCGCGGCGTAAGAGCCGTGAAGCCACGCGAGCCTCCGCGTTTGGTCAGCAGCATGCCGGTTGCGGTCGTGGCCACGGTCAAAGCGCTGACACCTGCCAGCACACGATACGGCAGCGACAGGCGGTCCAGCTCGTCGGTCTCTTCAGCCAGCCGCCCGAACAGGCCGGGGTCGCCGCCTTTCAGGCGCACCACCCGTTTGCCCTGGCGGGTGTAATCGGCGATCAGCGTGGTGATGTCAGGCTGCCGCAGGGCGTGTTCACCGCAGCGCTTGCCTACAAAAACCCGTTTTGCGTCTTTCGGCAGGAAGGTCAGCAGGCGGTCGTCCATCAGCACGTCATACAGGCAGACTTCGGCGTTGCGCAGGGTCTTGATGCCGCCCCAGGTGCAATAGTCGGCGGAGCCCACGCCTGCGCCGACGAAACGCACAGCTTTGACAAAGCATGAGCGCACACGCGTCCAGACGGGGTCGTTCAGGCGGAAGGTCACGGCCAGGCGTCCCTGTCCGGCAGGCACGGGCAGCTCGGAGAGCGGCACCCACTCGGTGATCCGGTCGGCCAATCCCAGGCGGACGAGAGCTGCGCCAGCCATGATGATCGCGTCGTACTGGCCGGCATCCAACTGCTCCAGGCGCGAGAGAATCGTACCGCGTATCGAGCGCAGTTCGGCCGCGGGTAAACGCGCCCGGCAACCGGCTTCCCGGCGTTCGCTGCTGACGCCTATGACAGGGTGTTGGGGCAGATCCGCAAAAGCCTTGCCGTGCGGCAGCACCCAGGCATCGCGGGGATCCTCGCCCCACGGCAGCCAGAACCAGTCGAGGCCCTCTGGCGTGAGAGATGGCGTGTCCTTGGCGCTGTGGACCGCCAGATCGACGTGGCCGGCGCGTAACGCTTCATCCAGATCGCGCGTGAAAAAGTCCGGCGGACTGGCGCGCAAGTCAGTGGTGATATCGCGGTCGCCCGGCGTGGCGACCGTCACGGTCTCAAATCCGAGCCACGGGAAAAGTTCAGTCAAGCGTCTCAGCGTGTTTTCCGTCTGTATCAGCGCCAGACGGCTGCCGCGTGTGCCAGCTTTGAAAATGCGCCTCTCCATGGTCAAGCCTCCGGCGGGGGAGTTTTATCGCCACGTATGCTGCGCCGCATGCGTTCATAAAAGTTCCGGTGATCTTTGAGGATGCTGCGGCATACTTCCAGCACTTTATCCAGCGTGCCATTGGCAACCCGGTACCAGCATTTCAGAACATCAAGGTCAGCCATCATGACATTACCGGCGTAATCATCAAAGGCCGGGTCAATATTGCGCGGCATGCCCAGATCGATCAGCACCACACCTTTCGGGTTCAGTCGGGTTTTGTGCTGTATCAGGGAAAGCACATAGTTGCGCGAGTCCACCGCGCTTATAACCGCGTCCGCTACGGGAAGAACGCGCTCGAGATCGTCCAGTTGCAGCACCTCGATACATTGCGCACCCTCCGCGCTGAGCGAAGGGGCGTTGCGGTAGTAGGCCCACGACACATGGCCGCAACCGCGCTTGAGCAGGGACGCCACAATGCCTTGGCCGATCACGCCGGTGCCGATTACCAGCACATGTCGCCCCTCCAGGCCGGGCAGGGCCTCCTCCAGATAGCGCACGCTCAGATCTTCAAGCTCTTCTACATCCAGTAAAGGCGCTACCTCGTGGCGGATATCCTTGGAAACGTGCAGCGCCGCGTCACACAGTTCGCGGATGATCGACCCGGCCCAACCTTGCCCTATAGCCTCGTCCACGGCTTCTTTCATCTGTGAAGCCACATGGAACTCGCCCGGCGTCTGCGAGTCCATGCCGGCTGTCACCATGCACAGGTGGGCGAAAGCCTCGAAACCGTGTTTCATGTAGTAAAGGTCGTCGTTTAACTGGTCGAACTTGAGCAGCCGTCTGAGGATGCCGCAGGTGCTGGCGTCCTTGGAGATGGCGGCGACCACCTCGACGCGGTTGCAAGTGTTGAGGATAAAGAACTCATGCACGCCCCAGATCTGCCGGATCATCTCGCCCAAAGTTTCGCGGTCGCCGGATTGCAGGTGGTAGGGGGCGCGTTGTGTCGTATTAAGATACTCATGGCTGGTGCCCAAAACCAGCAGGTCTGAGCTTTGGATTGAATCGAGGTGCTTGCGCAGATTGTCCTTGATCAGCCGTGACTGGCGGCAGGAGCGTCCGCTGGTCGAGACCGCGATCAGCAAATCTTCGGCACGGATGATGGCCGGGGTGACGAAATCCCCGTCCGGCCAGTTGCCGTCAGCGCAGCAGCAGGGTATGCTAGCAGTTTGGGCGGCATCCAGAATACGGCGGTTGACGCGTTTATCGTCGGTGCAGGCGAAAACCAAAGCGCAACCGTTGACATCGGCATCGGAAAATTTACGCGGGGCGCGGCTGATGCGGCCTTCGCGTTCCAGCGCCTCCAGTTCGGGTACGCAGTCGGGGCAGACCAAGTTCACATCAGCGCCGGAATCCAGCAACAGCTCCACCTTACGCTGGCCAACACGTCCGCCGCCAGCGACCAGCACACGCCGGCCTTCTAAAAAAGTGTTGATCGGAAAGGTTTTTTTTACGGGTCTGACATCTCTCATAAACGTTTGGACTTTACCACATTCCGGCACTTTCCGCCATTATCATCAGTGCTCCTTCAACAATTCAGTGTGTGCGAGGCGGTCAGCGCACGAGGCCGGAGAGCCAGCCGACCATGAAGTCCGGGAAGAGGTTTAGCAGCACGTAGACTATGAGATAGGCTGGCAGGAAACGCATTGCGCCGCGGAAGACCTGCATCGAGGTGGCGTCCGGGCTCATGCCCGCCACCACAAAGCAAGAGACACCGATAGGCGGCGAGATGGCGCCTAGCGTGGTCACAAGGCACACCACCTGGCCGAACCATACCAGATCGTAACCCATGTGAGTGACCAGCGGCTCGAACAGCGGCAGGGAGATCAGCAGAAAGGCCAAGGCGTCCATTAGACAGCCGCCGACCAGATAGCAGACCATCATGAAAATCATGATAAGCACTGGCGACAGATTCATTTCCGCCACCAATCCGGTCAACATGAAAGGCAGACGCGTGAGCACCAGAAAGCGTCCGAAGACCGTGGCTCCCGCCAGGATCAGGAACACCATGGCCGTGATCCGCAGGGTTGCGGTGACGGCCTTGACGAAACCGGACCAGTTGAGGCTGCCGCGCGCCACGCATCCGGCGATGCCTAGAAAAGCGCCTAACCCGGCCGCTTCGGTCGGTGTGACCAATCCAGAGAACATCGCTGCCATGATGCTGCCGAAAAGCACCGCCACGTCGATTATCTGCGGCAAAGTTGCCAGGCGTTCTTTAAAAGTGCAACGCGGGCCGGGTTGCGACCAGTCCGGGTGGCGCCAGACGATAACCTTGACGGTCAGCACGAAAGCCATTGTCAAGGCCAGGCCCGGAATGATGCTGCCGGCAAAAAGCTTGCCGATGCTCTGGCCGGTGTAGAGTCCGTAGACCACAAGCACTATGCTGGGAGGGATCACCGCCCCCAGCGTCGAACCCACCGCGATGCTGCCGCACTTCAGCTCTGGGTGGTAGCCGTTGCGCTCCATAGGCTTGAGCGCCACGGAACTCATGGTGGCTGCCGTGGCTGTGTTCGAGCCGCAGATCGACGAAAATCCCGCCGCCGCCAAGATCGTGGTCACTGCCAATCCACCGCGTTTGTGTCCGACCCATGTCTGGGCGGCCTTGAAAAGACGATCGCTGTAGCCCGCGTGGAAGATGACCTCGCCGAGAAGCACGAAGAGCGGGATCACAGTGAAGCCGTAGTTTGAGAAGACACTCCAGACCTCGGCGCCGGACGTGCCCCCCAGAAACGCGGCGAAGCTTTGCGGGGGGTTTATGACTGTCAGGCCGCAGAACCCTACCAGCAGCATGGCGAACCCCGGTGACATGCCCATGAAAAGGATCAGAGCCAGCATGACGCCGATGCCGAGCAGACCTATGGCGACAGGTGTCATCCGGCACTCTCCGGATTGTTCTCTATTTCGCCTCGGATGCTGTTCACCATGTGCGATCTCTGCTGCTCGTAGGCCTGTTTGTCAACGTGGCCGAAAACCAGCAATATGCCGTCGGTGAGAAACGAAGCCGCCAGCAACAACAGGCCGAAAGCTGTGCCGAACATCAGCCAGGGGTAGGGCAGCTTCAGGGTCTCCGAAACTTCGCCGGCCTTGAGCAGCGTGGCCGCGCGGTTGGCGAGCTGTCCGCCCAGGGCGATCATCAGTATCGCGCCAGCGAAGACATTGAAGACCCCGACCCAGCGTTTTGCCGCCACCGGATATTTTCGGGTGAAAAGATCCAGCTCCACATGACCGCGTTTGCGCTGCGTGTCGGCCAAGGCCAGCGCCGCCAGCAGAGCGCCGAACAGTCCGGACAGCTCATAGCTGGCGCCGACCGGGTGTCCGGCCAACCGGCAGACCACGTTCAAGCCTGACAGCGCCACCAGCGCCACCAGCAGGGTGCCGGATACGGCCATGCCTGTTGAACACAGAAACTTCTCGGTCTTGATAAGTTTGTACAGCATGCCCCAATAAGCTACTTGGCCATACGTTCGCGGATGAAATCGATCACGGCTTGTCCGTCCACACCCTTTGCGGCAGCCCGGGCGACATAGTCCGCGACCAGCGGCTGCGCGGTGGCGAGCAACGCCTCCCGGTCTTCTGCGGAGGGTTCGTGGACTATCAGTTTGTGTTGCTCCTTAGCCCAGACGAGCGCGTCCTGCACATGCTGATCCACATAGGCGCCGGTCCACTCCGCCTGCTCGAGATACAGTCCGTCGAGTACCGCCTTGATCTCCGGCGGCAGTGCCGCATAGCGCGCTTTATTCATGACCACCGCAAAGCTGATCACGCTGAGGTCGGTCTTGAAAACATACGGACAGTAGGCGGCATAATTCATGTCTTTGAGCACTTCGGCCGATGACACGTTACCTTTGACCACGCCTTTCTGCAATGCGTCCGGCACATCCGACTGCGGCATGGCCACCGGCGAGGCGCCCAGTTTTTTCAAGACCTCCGCGCCGGTCCCCGAAGAACGCAGCGGCATATTTTTAAGGTCGTCCAGGGTCTTTACCTCCTTGGAACTCATCACGACCGCCGGCGGACAGGTGAAGACAGTCAGGATCTTGACCTTTTCGAACTCGGCGGGCTTGAAGGTGTCCAGCAGGCCGGCCAGGATCACGCTGGCCGTTTGAGCGCTGGCGAAAAAGTGCGGCAGGTCCATGCCTTCCGAAACCGGGAAGCGTCCGGGCTGGTAGCTCATCGCGAAATTACCGATATCGGCGGTGCCCGCGATGACGCCGTCGAAGATGTCCCGCGCTCCCAGCAGGGTGCCGCCGGGGAAAGTGTTGATCTTGACCTTGCCGCCGGTACGCTGTTCGACCTCTTCGCGCCAGCGCTCCATCTGCACGCAGGGGAAGGTCGAGGCCGGCGGAAAATTGGCGTAGTTGAGGGTGATGGTCGCGGCCGTCTGGTCGGCTGGCGTCTTTTTTTTGCCGCATCCGCAAAGCGTCACGCAGACGCAGACGATAGCCATGGGTATAAGTGCCTTGAGTTGCATATTCTTCTCCGTTTCTTTTAACAGTAACGAATGATAGCGTATGCGGTGACCGTCGGCAACCTTATTTAGTGGGTGTGATTGCAAAATATTGCAAGCACACAGAATCCAGAATCCAGAAGTCAGGAGTCAGAATGTTTTCACGCAACTTTCGCTTGAAAGGGTACATCCTTTTCATGTCCGCATAGC
>CAZKZI010000058.1:0-1857 GCA_964557205.1 uncultured Lentisphaeraceae bacterium | reverse complement strand
CATAGCTCGCACCCGTGAGTATGCCGGTTTGAAATACGGCATTTAAGTTCAAGTCGGATGCTGGTAGACTTAGCGCGTTTTGAACGAAAAGAGTCATGAGCTAAAAGCCTTGCCGCTACCGGGCGGCTACCGCGAAATGTGGCGGATCGCGGTGCCGCTGATCCTCAGCATGGCCTCGTACACGGTGATGCAGTTTGTGGACCGGGTCTTTCTGGCCCAATATAGCAGTGTTGCGATTCAGGCCGCTCTGCCAGCCGGTATTCTGGCGCACACTCTGGTTTGCTTCTTCCAGGCGCTGGCCGGGTTTGCCGGCACCTTCACGGCGCACTACCACGGCGCGCGCGAGCCTGGGCAGTGCGTGTGCACTACGGTGCAGGGACTCTGGCTGGCACTGGCCTCTTGGCCGCTGATCCTGCTGCTGATGCCGCTGGGTCTGTGGGCTTTCGCGGTCAGCGGGCACGCGCCCGAGGTCGTGGCGGCCGAGCGGGTTTATTTCCTGATCCTGATGGCGGGCGGTGTGGTCGTGCCGCTGAACGCGGCTGTCGGCGGGTACTTCATGGGCATCGGTCGCACCAAGGTCAACATGTTCGCCAATGCGGCCGGGTGCATGTTGAACATCTTTCTCAACTATGTGATGATCTTCGGGCATTTCGGGTTTCCCGAGATGGGCATCGCGGGCGCGGCCTATGCCACATTGATTTCAGGGTTCGCGACTTATCTGATACATATGGTGGTCTTTATGACGGACGGTCAGGTGCGCCGCTACGCTTTGCGCGCTATCGAGACCGGACGGAGGCTGGCAGCTTGGGGTCCGGAGTCCAGACTGCTTTCGCGCATTGTCCGGTTCGGCGCGCCTTCGGGGTTCCAGCTCCTGATGGACATCGGGTCATTCGCGCTTTTCGTGATGCTGACGGGTAGGCTGGGGGAGATGGCACTGGCGGCCAGCAACATCGCCTTGAGCATCAACAATCTGGCGTTCGCGCCGCTATTGGGCTTCGGCATGGCGGCCTCCACGGTTGTGGGACAGCATCAGGGCGCGCGCAATGCGGCGGCGGCGCAGCGAGCCGGCTACACCGGACTCAAGATGGGCTTGCTCTACATGTGTGTGATCGGCCTGACCTTCGTGCTGTTCCCGCGAGGTTATTTTGAGCTTTTCCGTTCGCGGGACGCCGCCTTCTCCACTGAAGAGCTGCTGGGGCTCGGGCGGACTATGCTTATTCTCATGACGGTTTGGGGACTCTTCGACACTGTCAGCATTGTGCTCAGCGGAGCTTTGAAAGGTGCCGGCGACACGCGCTTCGTGATGTTCTACATGATCCTGGGCGGGTGGCTGTGTCTGGTGCCCGGCGCCTTTGTGCTAATGATGCGGGGGCACGGTATTCTTGAGCTCTGGTTCTGGCTGGCGTTTTACGTCTGCGTGCTCGCGGCCGGGTTCTGGTGGCGCTGGCACAAGGGGCGCTGGAAGGCTATCCGGCTCATCGATCACCGCGAGGGGGCGGAGTATATTCCGCCGGTCACGGACGAGATCCACTGAGCGGCAGCGGGAAGTTATTCCCGCATGCCGTATTTACGGATAAGCCGTTGCAGGTAGGCGCGCTCGATGCCGGCCTCGCGGGCGGAGCGCGAGATGTTCTGCTTGTTGCGGGCCAGCAGGTCGTTCAGGTAGGTGCGCTCGAACTCCTCGATCAGGTCGCTCTTGGCGTCTTTGAAGGGTTTGTCGGTGACGAAGTTCACCTCCGGCTCGCTGGTCTTGCGTCCGGCGCGCAGGTTGCCGAGGCTGAGGAAGGCGCTGAGGTCAACCGGGCGGCGTTCGCTGTAGAAGGCCAGCTCGATCAGGTTGCGCAGTTCGCGCACATT
>CAZKZI010000057.1:0-17955 GCA_964557205.1 uncultured Lentisphaeraceae bacterium | reverse complement strand
GTACGTGGAACTTAAAGCGAAGGACAACTGCAAGCTTTACGATAAGGACGGCAAACTGGTTTGCGACATTGTGCCGGAGGGAGAGATTCCCTCTCTGAAGAGCGGCGGAAACAAAGTTTCGTTCCAGTGTGAAAACTCCGGCAAAGAGGACGTTCGGGCACAGGTCACCCTGATCAGTGAAGGCAACCCCCTCTAAATGTATGAGAACCTGTAACAAACACGCCCGCAGTCAGGCTCCGCGCCGGTGACGCGCTGTGTGGCATTTTCCCTGCCGTCGATATATAAGCAGTTGACACCGGCGATCTGAGTGAAAAACAATTAGTTATTATGTTTGACCTTTTATTTGTAAAGGTAGTATAAGTATATTATTCATTTAACAAATATTTCGTTAGGACTGCCTGTGGGTGCAGGTGGAAAAGGTAACGTACAAGAATCAAAAGGCTGTTAACGAAATTAGGAGAAGGTTATGAAAAGAGGTTTGGTTGATTTGCTGGGTGTTGTTTTTGGTTTGGTTTTCGCTTTTCAGTCGATGGCCGTTGACGTTTCGACGCTGGAAGATTTGCAGAACATGCGGGATGCCAATTCGGAGTATGTCCTGATCAATAATATTGACGCGTCGCCGACGGCAAACTGGAACGAGTTGACGGATGCCGGCGCCTGGAGCGCTGAGTCCAATTACGTGCGCGTGGCGAACGCAAGCCACGCCCGTGTGACGAACGAGGGCAAGGCCTATTACGCCCTGCAAAGCAGCGGCCCCGCGCAAGGCGGCGTTCAGGAGCCGGGCGTGTCGGCCCAGTATACGGATTACTGGCGGGAGACCGCTCTGCCGGCCGGGCACATACTGGGGTTCGATCCGGTCACGAGCGCAGCCGGGGGCTCTTTTAACAACTCCTTTGACGGCCAGGGATTTGTCATCAGCAATTTATATGTCAATCGGCCGGAACAAGAGAAGGTAGGGCTTTTTACAGAGCTTGCCGCGAGCGCCACGGCCATCATCAAAAATCTTGTTTTGGAGCGGGTCGACATTACCGGCGACGGGCGGGTTGGAGCCGTGGTCGGATACGGCAGCGTCGGCAGCCATGTGATCAATTGCGGCTCTTCGGGGTCGGTTACGCTAACCGGACTTTTGGTGTCGACCATGCCGGCGGTCGGAGGGCTGCAGGGAACAACGTATAGGGGATATATTTCAAACTGCTGGTCGTCCGCTACGGTTACCGCGCTGGCCAGCAAACCGGCGGGCGGTCTGGTGGGCCTCATGCATGCCGGCGCGACCGACGGCGAATTTACTGGATATGTGGATAATTCCTATGCGCTTGGCGACGTGACTGGCACTACGGGACGTCTCGGGGGACTCGTGGGGTATGCGCTCTATGGTGCCACGATCCGCAACTCCTATGCACGGGGAACGGTAACGGCCGATGGCACGGATAGGCGTCGGGGCGGGCTGGTGGGCCATTGCTTCGGGGCTCGGCTAATCAATTGCTATTCCACAGGCAAGGTTCTGCCTGCAGGTGGAACCAGAGGCGGTGGCCTGGTCGGCGCAACCAATACGGTAGCCTGGTTTGAGGATACCGACAACTTCTGGGACACGGAGGCGTCGGAATGGTCAGCCTCGGAGATGGGGGCAGGCCGGACGACCGCGCAGATGAAAGACATCGCGACTTTCGTTGCCTGGGATATCGCCAAGGCAAAAAACGATCCCAATGACGGGTATCCTTACTTGAGCGGAGAACCTTCTTCCATCTGGCGGTTGTTCGCCGCCCCTGGCGGCACGATGGTGAAGCTCCATTAAACGGCCACAGCCTATGGATTTTGACGTCGGGCGTCAAAAAGTGCCCGCTGAACCGGCCCCGAGGCCTTTCACCCCGCCCCGCGGGTTGACATAACCCGTGTTGCGCGGCTTTCGGATATCCCGCACCCTCCGGTGAACCGCAGCTTACACGTCCTATCCGCTCGAGGCGGTAATCACCACATTGTCCAAAGTTGCCGTTCCCTCCACCATGAACACCAGCGCGAAAATTTCCCCGTCGGGAACCTTGTACGCGCATTCGTAGTTCTTCCATGTCTCCGATTTGACATCTAAACTTTGCAGAACGTCCATCTTCAGGAACTCCCGGTCGGAGTCTTTCGTCTGGGTCTTTGCAAGGAGCTTGTACCTGAAGACTGCAACCTTCAGCTTGCACGTCCCTTTTACCTCGAAGGAAAAGAAGGCGTTGTTATCGTGCCGGTTCCATTGGGTGAAAGGACCTTGAAATATCCATCCGTTGTTTATGTTCAGGGAAAGGTCGCCGGTTTTGTCATTGCGCATGACAAGCTCCGCCGCCCCTCCCGTCCTGTAAAACCCCCACCGGGCGGGGATTTTGCCGCCCTTTATTTCCCATTTACGCAAGGATGCATTCATGCTTGCTTCGACCGCCTCGTCGAAAGAGCCGTTGCCCAGGAGCGGATCGCTAAAATTCATATTCCTGAACCGCTCATAGTCATGAAATGAATAACCGGAGAGGGAGCTGTGTTCCTTCGGGTCAGATTCGCTCTTGGCTTTTCTGGCGCGGCAGACGTTGACCTTCCAGCCCGTGCCTTCGAAACTATTTTGTCCAAATGCGCTGGCGGGAATCCGTGCCTCGACAATCCAGCGATCAGGCAGTACCGCTGTCCTTATTTCGGCATCCGCGTCAAACTGGAGATTTCCTTTATTTCCCGGCTGATTCTCGGAGTCGGCAAAAACTCCCTTCGGGTTTACGCAGAACTGCCAGTAACGGCCTTCATCTTTGCTGTTATATAGGAATATCTCCACGCTGTCATCGTTCCATACGGGGTCGTCACGCTTGGTGAATTCAATCTTGAGTTTTTTAATATTTTTTTCCATCGCCTCGACGAGAAATAAGATGTTCTTGTCGTCATACATGATCTTGACAAAAGTCTCGTTGGTCGGCTTCCGTTTTCCGTCCGGTTTGATCAACATCAATTCCGAGTAATTTTTCACCATAAGCCATTGCCTGTCCGTGCCTTTTCCATCAATCACAAGGGAGCGCACGGCATGGGCCGGCGTCAAGGTTGGGTTCTCGACATTGCTCTTGGCAAACAGCTCGTAGTTTTTAAGCCAGTATTCCTCGTAAAAAAACTTCTCCTCCTGTATTTTGTACTTCAGCGCTGTGTCGTCCCCGGCAAGCTTCTCCGCTTCTGCCAGCTGCTTTTCCAATTTTGCCCGCACGCCCGGCTGCAGCATGCATTTGCCCATCGTGAAAGTTCCGCCGACCGCGCCCCATCCGCATGCGCCAGGTGTCTTTTGCCAGGCGTTGTGAAGCGCGGTGTAGTATTGTTCCATGGCTGGGGCTGTCGTGCCGTAATAAAGCTTGCGCGCATCCGCCAGCACCTTGTTTTCGTCAATATTCACATCCCAGAGCAACTTGCTGGCAAGGTAGACGTACTGCCATTGACCGCGCCATTGCCGTGGCTTGTTAGGCGTGTTACGCCTGCCAACATACAAACCCTCCGGCGCCCTTACGGCGTCCGACCATCCGATTATGCCGCTCGCATGATAGAATCTCAAATCGGCGGCGAGGGTGTCCCAAACGGGAGCGCCGAATGATTTGCCGGCGCCGAAGTATTCGCTCAGTGTCACCTTATTTGCCAATTTCAGCCAGGCCTGAAACAGCTCCAGGTATTTCTGGTTCGACGGGCCTGTTTCCAGTGGTTCCTTGTAGTTGCGGTTGTGCATGCAAAGCCTGACATTCAAGGACGGGTCGAGGATAATGCCCACCGGGGGTTCACGGTAATGGCTATAGGCCCACAGCCATATTGCCGCCTGCGGATTCTTGGCGTGCAAGGCCTTGGTCACGGCATTGGCAAACACGGCATAGCGGGTAGTTATGGATTTTGATCCGGGCGCATCCAGCTTGACGCAGTTAGCGCACTGGCACCATTTCGTGGAGCCTTTGGGGCCGTTGTCCCCGGCACCCAGCATGAAAGAGGACTCAGGATATTTGTCGAATCTCTCCAGGATATGCTCCGCGCATAGCCTGACTACGTCCGGATTCGATGTGCAGACCTGGGCCTCCACGCATGATTCGCCGTAAACGCCCTGCGGAACCCGCTTACCGTCCACCAGGCAGAAATATTCAGGGTGTGTCTTGAAATATTTGTCATCTGGAATGCTCTTGGTGAAGGTCTCATGGCCGCCACCGCTTGAAATAACCGTCCCGCGCTCCCGCAAAAAGTCATGGAGAGCGCTGTTGTACGTAAATTCACTCACTGATATCCGTATTTTGTTCCGGACCAGCCAGTCCCAAGTTGTTTTAATGCCTTTGCCGCGAACATAAACATCTCCACCGCTCGGAGTTAAACCGCGCCCTTTGAAAGACGGCGACTGCCGGTCCTCCGAGTTCGTCGCCAGTTGGATGGTTTTGACCTTGGGGACATATTCACAGTCATCATATGGCGCAAACCACCGGCATCCTACCTGCTTCTCCAGGAAGTCATATACCCCGTAAAGGACGCCGATGGGGGTTTTACCGGTTATGCTCAGTCCTTTACTGTCGGTCTTGATCAAAAACCCCTCGTCCGTGACCCTCTTCAGTTTAGCGTCCGTCCTCAGCCAGATGGGGCATAGCCCCACAACTTCTTGGTTTTCAATTCGTACCTCCGCTCCGGAGGCTTTCCTGATAAACAGGGCCAGTTCGGCGGCGGCATGTTTTTCGATCGGGTCGGCATTCTCCGGCAGAACAATACAACTTGTCGCCACCCCGTTTTTTGTCAAGTAATGGCTTGTGGTCGGAGTGGATGTTATCTTGCAAGAAGTCATAAAAACAGCCGCGCAGCCGCTCAGCGCTATTCTAATAGTTTTTGTCATGTATTTCATAAAAGGGCACTTTATTGTTGTTTTGTCTTGGCCATAGGCCACGTTTGTAGTGTTATCGTCCAGCCTGCGGCCTCCGCTATAACCCAATTCGTTGGCATTGAAGCCGCCGCCATGATTAATCGTCAAGTTTGTACACATCCGGTTCTCCGTGGGTCTCTGGGCATCGCAACTGTGCCTATCCGTCTGACCGGGGCCTTCGTACGGGTGGGCGCGCCCATTGAGTAGCTTTCCAACGAGAAGATATGGCGAACGGTGCCTGCAGGTTTGAAAGTTTGTAGTACACGCTTTAGCGTGCCATAGCGTAGTTCTGATTGCGGTTTGCGCTTACGATGACTATTTTTTCGATTCCCGTAGTTTCGCCGCTGTAAATGCCCGGATGATCGCTTCGCGCGAAAGTCCGGTCTTCAGATAGCGCCGTCCGTCCGCAGGAATGACGACTGACCCTTCGCCTGCGTTGAAGGGTACTTTTCCCCCGTTGATTTCGCTCCGGAGATCGATGTCAGCGGCCTTGAGCGGAAGCTCGATTTCGGCGTGGCCGGACGCATGCCAGTAAACGACGTAACGGGAACCGTTGCGGTCGAACATGAACGCACGGACGTTTCCGCCCGCAACGTTCGGGATTTCATTATAGGGCACGAGTTCGTATTCGTTCTTTTCGTTCACGAGCAGGATGTGCTCCTGGTCGAGATTCTTGAGAGCTTCCTTCTGTGCTTTAGTGAGCCAATTTTTCGCGCGCACGTCTTCCCAGCGGCGCATCACCTCGAAGATGTCGGCCATACGCGGATGTTTCCTGAACTTGTCGAGGTTCGTATGCAGCGTCACGGGGCAATCCCAGGCGGCGGCGCGGCTCGTACCGTATTCGAACATGTCCGGCTGTGTGCCGAGTTTTGTTCTCGGTTCGTTCGGCATCCAGAAACCCCACCAGCCGAAGTTGAGACGGCTGAAATCCTGTCGCATGAGTGGTGCTTCCGCCGCTGGGAATTCGCGGATCTTCTCCTTGAAGATTTCGGGAAGGAAGATATCGAACGCATTCGCGCCACCTAGATGGTGCCAGGAGAAATGAGCCTTCGCCGCGCCTTCCGTGAAGAGCGGTTCAGGATCGAACTTCTTCCACACGCGGTATTGAGCGTTCGGCACATGGAACCCCTGCGGCACGTTCACGCCTTCCGAACCGTCGAAGTAGGCGAAACAAAAACCAGCGTTGTAGATGCGGGCGATCTTGTCGGCGATTTCGTCCTGCAGATCGGTGTGCTGGTCGATATAAATGCTCCGCGCGCCGAATTCGCAGACATCCAGGAGACCGCCGATCTGTCCGAGCGGATGCGTGATTATGTTAGTCTTGAGGGCGCCGCGTTTGCAGCCGGTGAAGCGGTAAGGACGTTCGGTCGTATAGCCTTCATAGGAAACGAGTTCGCCGCCGAACTGGAGGATCCGGCATCCGTCGCACATCACAGAATCTTCGGGATTCTCTTCCACGTAAACGGTCGTATCACCCGCGCTGAGGGGTTTTGCGAGCGTGAAACGGCGTGTGAGGTTCAGCCGGTGATCCGCCACGGGCGTAACATAAGGACTCTTGAATCCGATGAACGTATGCAGCACGTGGAGGCCGGGGGTGATGCCGGCCGCTTTGATCTTGTCGAGCATCTTCGTGAGATCCGCGACCCCGTTCGGGTAGTCGTCGCGAAACGTGTATTCGCCGATGCCGTCGTAGCCTGCGGATCCGCCCGCCCCCTTGACAATCGCGGGATAGTAGATAAGCATCATGCGGAAACCGCCCATCTTAGCGTATTTAATGTGTTCGTCCACAGTAGAAGGCCGCACGTCGGAAGACCAGTAAATAGAGGAATTGATCGCGGTCGAACGGCGGCTTTGCACGCCGCGCGGGAGATTGTAATCCTTTTCAACGGAATCTATGCAATCGAGAAACGAAGATTTCGGAGCCGCGACAAGGGCCGCGCATGTGCCGCGCAACTTGATGCCTCTCACTGCGTCGGCTGAAAGAATCCTGAACCCGTTGCGGCGTTCATGGTCGATCCACGTCTGGGGGATCGTGCCGATCACGGCCACGGCCGCAGCGTCGTCCCAGTTCACGTTCAGCCACTGACCGAAATATTTTCGGTTTTTGACAGGCAACTGCACCACGCGGAATTCGCGGACCGGTGGGGGCGTCATGCGGAGAGAATCGTAATCATCGGGATCGACAATCCAATCCGCGAGGGTGAAAGATACGTAATCAGGAGCTTCCTTCACCTCGACCACCGCTTCGTACGGCACGATTTCGAACCCCACGATGAGCTTGTTCCCTTCCCGGTGCACGCGATTCGCCTGATAGGTTGTGCGTGTATTGGGGTACATGAGCTTGATTTCATTGTTGAAAGGACGGTCCTGCGTCACTGAAAAAAGCGTGATACCGTCACCGGAGGCGATGCATTCCTCGTTCGTCTGTTTCACCACGAGGCTTTTCACCGCGCAATTCGCGCCGATAATCAGCTTAAAACGGAGGTTTTCGACCGTCACGTCCCCTTCGGCCGGGGTGTAACCCAAATTGAAAAGCGTACAGCCCGCGGCGCAGATGGTGAGCGCAAAGGCTAAAAAAAGTTTCTTTCCGGTGATCATAATTCGTTTCATTGGTATTCCTTTCCTCACTAGCATCCCATAGCCTGAAGAGGAACGAACCGCACGCCACCTTGGCGTAACCACTAAACGTTCCGCAAGCCATTGTTGTTGGCATTTATTATGCGAGGGGGGGATAAGAATAGTCAACCCCCGATTCTGCCAATTTTCCGGCAGCAAAAAAAGCTGTCCTTGGGGCTGTTCGCGGCGGTAGCCTACCGCCGCATGAAAAAAGAAAACCGATACAAAGCGCGGTTGAACGCGCCATCCCCGAGAGCATGCATCCGGGCTCGACAAGGCCTGAGCTGAGCAGTATTATTTATATTTCAAAAGAATGCTGGATCAGGGGAATCCGGCTCACTTTACAGTATATTCACACTTACAGAGGAGATTTTCATGAAGCGATGTCTTGCACTCACCGGATGTTTACTTTTAGCCGGACTGACGGCCTTCGGCAAACCTGCCGAATCTGATTTTTTCTTTAAAGATAATGATTCCATCGTTTTCCTGGGGGACAGCATCACCCAGCAAAAGCTCTACACCACTTATGTTGAAGCTTATACACTCACACGGTTTCCTGCAAAATCGTTCACCATCCGCAATGTCGGCTGGGGCGGCGATACCGCCTGGCTGCGCAAGCGTTATAAGACCGATGAGAAATTACTTTTCGCCGCCGAAGGAAAAAAACTGGACGAGATGGTCACAAAAGCGGTTGGTGAAGGTCTCAGGCGGGATGTCCTGCCGCTCAAGCCCACGGCGGTCACCATCGACTTCGCCATGAATGATCATGCCTATCAGGCCTTCCGTCCCGATATTTGCCGGGCCCATATCCGCAGTCAGTCGGAACTGGTCGATGTGCTTACAAAGAACGGTGCGCGGGTAGCCCTGCTGACAACCCAGCCCATTGAAGATAAACGTCCCGATCCGGACAAGGACCCGCGCAACCAATCGCTACGTCAGTTTTCAGACAACCTTAAAACACTCGCCACCCAGAAGGGCGTGTGTTTCGTGGACCAGTTCGCTCCTTATATGGACATCATGATGGCCGCCCGTGCCAAGAAACCCGACGCGCATATCGGCGGCGGCGACGCGGTCCACCCCGGTCCTGCAGGTCACACGCTGATGGCATGGGCCATTCTCAAAGGGCTCAACGCACCATCGCTGGTTTCCTGCGCCGGATTTGACGTGACGCGTTGGCTCCGCAGCAAAGTGATCTGCGACAAGCAGTGCACCGTCTCCAACGTAAAATTCAAAAACGGCGTACTGAGCTTTGACCGTTTGGATAAAGCACTGCCCATGCCCATCGACAAGCGGGCCATCCCTGCACTTGAGCTTGCCCCGGTCTCGACTGATCTCAACCGTTATATGCTCAAAGTCGCCGGACTCAAAGGCGACACGTACGATGTGCTGATAAACGGTATGAAAGTCGCCACCCTCGCCAAAGCGGAACTGGCTGACGGCTTCAACCTCTCCACTGTGGCTACGCCCGCACAGGTGCAGGCCATGCAGGTGCTGGAGCTTGTTTTCAAGAAAAACAATGTTTACTTCAACCGCTGGCGCAATGTCCAGCTCAAGGATGGCGCACCGGAGAAGCTGGCGGAACTCGACAAGCAGATCGCCGATCTTGAAGACCAGATCAATGCCGCGCGCCAGCCCAAAGCCCTTCACTTTGTCATCCAACCCGCAAAATAAGGTCATATCCATTATGCAAAATACATCACGCAGAAACTTCCTCAAGGGCTCAGTGATTGTGGGCATGCCTTTTATTCTTCCCTCCCACATCTGGGCGGCAAAAACCAAGCCCAACGACCGCCCCGGTATCGGCTTCATCGGAATGGGCAAACAGTCCCGCCATCTGATGAGCACCTTCCTGCATCAGGACGTTGAGGTAAAAGTCGTCTGCGATGTCGACACCACACGCCGCGAAGACGCCAAAAAGAAGGTCAACGACTTCTATACCGACAAACCGGAAAAAGGTGCCGCCGCCTGTGAAAGCTGCATCGATTTCCGGGACGTGCTCGCCCGCAAGGATATCGACATGGTCTGCATCGCTACACCCGACCACTGGCACACCATCCAGTGTGTCGCGGCACTCCGTGCAGGCAAAGATATCTACTGCGAAAAACCGCTGACGCATAATATCCACGAGGCGATCACCATGTTGAAAGAAGTGGACGCCAACAAGCGTGTTCTTCAGACCGGTTCGATGCAGCGCTCTAGCAAAGAGTTCCGCGTCGCCTGTGAACTGGTGCGCAACGGTTGTATCGGCAAAGTTCAGCGCGTGGAATGCAGCTTCGGCGACCCCGGCATCCCCTATGATCTGAAAGAAGAACCGATGGAGCCGGGGCTGGACTGGAACATGTGGCTGGGCCCCGCACAGAAAGTGGTCTATAACTCGATTCTCAGTCCGCGCGGTCTCCACGAAAACTACCCGAAGTGGCGCACCTACCGCGAATTCGGTGGCGGCATGGTCACCGACTGGGGCGCACATCATCTCGATATCGCTCAGTGGGGTCTGGGCATGGATGACAGCGGACCGGTCGAAATCCGCCCGCCAGAGAAAGCCGGCGACAAGCGGGGGGCCACCCTGGTCTACGCCAACGGCGTGATCGTCACCCATGTGAATGGCTTCGGCGTGCACTTCTTCGGCACAGAAGGTGAAGTGCAGGTCAACCGCGGCAAATTCACCTTCACCCGCAACGGCGAGCAGATCTCTAAGTTCACCAAACGTGAAGACGGATCATCCTGCGGCGCGCAGGTGGCAAAAGCGGAGAAGGCGTTTCTGAAAGATGCCAAGACCAGACTCTACGTCAACAAGGGCCACATCCCCGATTTCCTGGACTGCGTCAGGAGCCGTCAGAAGCCCATCACCAGTGAACAGGTCGGTGCGCACTCAGCGATCTGCTGTCACCTACTGAACCAGTCGTATTACCATCAGGCAAATATCCTCTGGGATCCGAAAAAGCTGGAACTGCGCAACGGCTCGGGTGATCCCCAATGGCTGACCCGCGATTACCGCAGTCCCTGGTCGGTGTAATTAAAACCACAAAGCCGGGCGCGTTCTCGGAATACGCCCGGCCTGTTTCCATTATACGGGAGAGGCCGCATGTCCAGAAAAGCAATTTCAAGACGCTCCAAAGCGGGACTTCCTCCCGGTACGCTGATACCCGTCGGCGAACAGCGGGTCGACCACACAACTCTCTCGCTGATCGAATACAGCGCAGACATCTTCACCGAGCGCACACTGCCGGACATGGCCGCTTACCGGGCCCTTCCACCCTCCAATGGTGTACGCTGGCTGAACGTGACCGGATTGCATGATGCGGATCTGATGCGGGAAATCGGTGAGGTGTTCGGCATTCACGCGCTGGTGCTCGAAGACATCATGACTATCGGCCAACGGCCGCGCATGGAGGATTATGGCGATACCCTTTACATCGTGCTCAAAATGCTCTACCGAGGCAGGGACGAAGGACTGATAGCCTCCGAGCAAATCAGCCTGATACTCGGATCATTCGGACTCCTTTCTTTTCAGGAGGTTGCCGGCGATGTTTTTGAACCCATTCGCGAACGTATACGTAGGGAAAAGGGCCAAGTACGGAACTTAGGCGCGGATTACCTCGCCTACCGGATGCTGGACGCGATCATCGATAACTATTTCATCATCCTCGAAGAGGTCACCGATCGCATTGAACTCATTCAGGACAAGGTCTCTGAAAACCCTGAAAAAGGGGTCATTCAGGACATCCACGTCCTTAAACGCGACATTATCGTTCTGCGCAAAGCGCTCTGGCCTGTCCGTGAGGTGGTGGCGGGCATCCAGCGGTCGGAATCCGATTTAGTGGATGAGTCTACAGGACTCTTCCTGCGCGATGCCTATGAGCATGCGATTCAGGTGGTCGATGCCGTCGAAACCATGCGCGATACGCTCTCCAGCGCACTTGACATCTATTTGTCGAGCATAAGCAACCGCATGAACGAAATCATGCGGGTGCTAACAGTTATCGCCACGCTTTTTATCCCACTCACCTTTATCGTCGGGGTGTACGGCATGAACTTCCAACACATGCCGGAACTCGCGTGGCGCTACGGGTATGGCGGCGTCTGGCTGGTGATGATCGTCACCGTCATTGTTATGCTGGCGTTATTCCGACGCAACAAGTGGTTCTGAGAACCGCACGACAGGCTTTCTCTCCGTCCAGGTGGGCAGTGAGACGCTGCCTCTCCAGCACACATGAGAACAGACCACACGGACAGCAATGGAGGGACGGTGTCCCGCCGTCCGCCTGCTGCCGTCTCTCAGTTCGCCACAAACTGCATGATCCGAGCCGCGTGACCCGCGCTCTTCGTCTGATCAGAAACCTTGAGCGTCAGGGTATGTGCACCTGACGGAAGCTCGGTTGCGAACAGCACCGTACGCGGATAGTGCAGCCCCTTGCTGTATGCGTGATACAGATTCACCGGCACGAACGGTCCGCCATCAATGCTCGCCTCGGCAATGCCCGCATCCGGACCGGCTACGATATACGCACCCACGGCGGTTCCTTCAAAAGCCAGTGTCAGTTCCGCCCCGGGCTCAGTGGCGCAGAGCATCGGTATGCTGGTGAAACGTGAACGCTTCTCGCCCGGCAGCGCATGCCAGTCGGGAATACCCAGCGTCCATCCCTTGACACCTCTGGCCTTCGCCGGATCAACAAACCGCCCGTTTGAATAGTTCAACGGATCCAACGGTGTCAGCGGCACCGGCTGTGGCTGCAAAGAGGCAGCCTTGGAAAGAGGGGCCGTCCACACACGGTTGAACAGTTCTTCGATCATCCGTGCACAGATCGCATTGCCAAACGGCGCAGGATGTACCCCTCCGAACTTTTTCCAGGTCAGCTCTCCCGCCGTGATCTCTTTGGCCACCTCCGCAGCCAGATTGATCGTCGGAACACCATAATACTCCGCCACAACGGTATGTGCCTCAATCGTCAGCGGCGTTTGACCGGCCTGCAGCGTCTTGAGAATAAAGGGATTTACAAAGAAGGTCATAACCATGTCGACCTGCGGATTGGCCTGCCGCATGTGACGCAGAATCCCCTCCATGCCGCGGATACAGACGGAACGGTCATGATGGGCATCCTGATCATCATTGACGGCAAACTCCACAAACAGCAGATCGACAGGACCTTTGGAAAGTACGTCCGTACCCAACCTGAAAGCCCCGGTTGTGGAACAGGTGGAGGAAATGCCGGCACTGATAAAGGTGAAGTCTGTCTTCGGAAACCGCTTCAGCAGCATCTCGCAAACCATCGGCCGGTAGCCGTCCATCTCAGTGATGGATCCGCCGAGAAAAGCAACCGTGCCCTTGCCAGTCCGTTCAAAAGTAAGTCGCGCGTTATCCAGCGACCTCCGGACGCAGACCCTGTCGCCAAAAGGCCAGAATGCCGAATCAGTAGCGCTCATGGTGATGGCGGACAGCAGTACGGCTGATACGACAGGCAAAACGGACAGCTTCATGAAAAGGCCTTTCTGAACAGGTTGACGGATGGGTTAGTCTACCCCACAGTAGAGGCTCTCTGCAAGCCCGCCTCTTTCCGTTAACTTCAGCACATTCTCCCTCATCATCGTAATCGATTCGATACCGTGCGATGCTTGTGCCTGGTAGGGATGGTTCCCCGAACCGTCCGCAGGTCCGTGCTATTCGGACGCCTCGGGGAGGCGTCCCTGCCGTGCGAACCGCAGATGTTGGAGCGGAGATAACTTAAACGTCGAACGCTGAAGTTATGGAAAATGAGCACCGAACAGATGTATGATTATAGCGACAGGCATATAGGAACCATCAACCCTCAACCAGCTTAGCTAGAGCGAAGGAGATACAAAATTAATGAAGACAGCACTTGTGACCGGGGCGGGTAAGGGGATTGGGCGCGCTATCGCTGCGGCGCTGGCGCAGGACGGTTTTAGGGTGGCCCTGCATTACCGCTTTTCCAAGGCTGAAGCGGAATCAGCGGCAACGGCGATCCGTGCGGCTGGCGGCGAGGCTGAACTATTCGCCGCTGATCTGGCGGATGTAGCGCAGACCGAGGCGCTGGTCAAAGCGGTAGGGCAGGAGTGCGGGTCAATCCACACGCTGGTGTGCAACGCCGGGATCATCAAGAGCCAGTTGCTGGCGTTCACGGCCTACAGCGACTGGCGCGAGGTAATGGCCGCCAACCTGGACTCGGCCTTCGTGCTCACAAAGGCCGTGGCACGCGGTATGGCCCGTCAAAAAGCCGGCCGCATCATTTACATCTCTTCCGACGCGGGCCTGCTGGGCGACCTGATGCGCGGCGCGTACAGCGCCTCGAAGTCCGGACTCTTCGGCCTCGCCAAAACCACGGCGCGTGAAATGGCGGCCTCGCGCGTGACGGTCAATATCGTCGCGCCAGGTATCATTGAGACTGACATGACCGCTGATATGCCGGAGACGCGCCGAACCAAGCAACTGGCGGCGATTCCACAGGGTCGTTTCGGGCAGCCGGCAGAGGTAGCGGCAGCAGTAAGGTTCCTGGCTTCTGACGCAGCGGCATGGATCACCGGCCAGACTTTGTGCGTGGACGGCGGTTTGTGTATGCGGGATTGACAGGAGCGGCGCGTAAATGAAAGCTTTCAAAACATTGATGCCATGGCTGCGGCTGGTGCGGTTGCCGAATCTGCTGACAGTGCCGGGCGATCCGGTGTCGGGTTTTCTGCTGGCTGCTGCAGCCAAGGGGCAAATGCCGCATATCGGAAAAATGGCAGCTGCGGCCGGCGCGTCGCTGTGCCTGTATATCTTCGGATTGATCCTGAATGATATGGTGGATCTCGCCGAGGATGCTCGCGAGCGGCCGGAACGGCCGCTGCCTTCCGGCTCGGTGACCGTGGCGCAAGCGCGCATGGCGGCCATTGCCATGGCGCTTTCCGGACTCAATCTCGCGCTGTTCGTCGGCAAAATCCCGTTGCTGATGGCAGCGGCGCTAGGCGGTGCGATCATTCTCTACAACGCCGGCCTGAAGCGGTTGCCTTTCGCGGGAGCCTTGTCCATGGGGCTTTGCCGCGGCTTGAGTCTGCTGCTGGGCGCGGCGGCGGCCTGGCCTGAAATGTTCTTGTCTGCTTCGCGCGTACACATGTCTGTGTTTGTGGCAGCAGCGGCACTGATGCTTTACGTGGCTGGTTTTTCCGCGGTCGCGCGGCGCGAGACCGAATCCGAACTGGAGCAGGGCAAGGTGCGCTGGGCGCCGTTTCTGGCATTGCTGCCGACTTTGCCCGCAGTGCTGGCCACGGCACATGCCAACGGGCAGATCGACGGCTTGGCGCCGACGGTTTTCGTGTTTCTGATGGTGATGACCCTGATGCGCGCCTGGTTGCTGGGGGGCATCATGTACCGTTTCCAACCGGTGCCGGAGAGCGTCGGCGCGCATATCCGCAACCTGCTGATGGTACAGGCCTGCTTTTGCGCGGCGGCCGGGACGCGCGGGATGATGCCAGCGCTTTTATTCGTACTGTTGTCATTCGTGTTCCGGCGTCTGAGCCGCAGTTTCTACAGCAGTTAATGCGCGGCCAGCCAAGTGTCGCCTACACCGATGCTGACATCCAGCGGCACACCAATGTCCAGAACCGTCTCCATCGCACTCTTTACCAGTTCGCGGACAATGGCGGTCTCCTCTTGCGGCATATCGAAAAGCAGTTCGTCGTGTATCTGCAGCACCATGAGGGTTTTTAGCCGTCGCTGTTCCAGTTCGCGGTGGACACGGACCATGGCGAGTTTGATCAGGTCGGCGGCAGTCCCTTGGACAGGGGTGTTGATGGCATTGCGTTCAGCCGACTGGCGCGAGGTGTTGTTGCGCGAATTGATGTCGCGCAGGAAGCGCCGCCGCCCGAGGATGGTCTTTGCGTAACCGGTTTCGCGAGCATCCGCGATGGCTTTCTCCATGAAGGTCTTGACCCCGGGATACTGCGCGAAATAGGTCTCGATCAGCTCGGCCGCCTGCTTGCGCGGCACATGCAGACGCTGGCCGAGACCGAAGGCGGAAATACCGTAGATGATCCCGAAGTTCACCATTTTACAGGTTGAACGCATCTCTGGTGTGACCAGCGTCGGCATGACACCGTAAACGCGGGTCGCGGTTTCGGTGTGGATGTCCGCGCCGCGCTGAAAGGCCTCGATCATTCCGCTGTCGCCGCTGAGCGCCGCCATCACGCGCAGCTCTATCTGCGAATAGTCGGCGGAGAGCAGCACATGCGCGCTGTCGCGGGCCACAAACGCCGCGCGGATGCGCTGGCCGCGCTCGGTGCGTATCGGTATGTTCTGCAGGTTGGGGTTGGATGACGAGAGGCGTCCGGTTTCTGTCAACGCCTGACTGAAAGAGGTGTGGACGCGCCCGGTGGCAGAATCAATGCAATCCGGCAGCTTGTCAACGTATGTTGACTTCAGCTTGCTGCACATGCGGTGTTCCAGGATCAGTGGCACAATCGGGTGGCGGTCTTGAATCCGGACAAGCACATCTTCGCCGGTGGCATACTGGCCGCTGGCTGTGCGCGCGGCGTCGGGATCGAGCTTGAGGCGGTCGAAAAGTATCTCGCCGATCTGTTTTGGCGAGGAAGGATTGAAACTGCCGCCGCCTAAATCGCGGATCTTGATTTCCAGGTCGAGCAGCTCGCGGTCAAGCTCGCGTCCGTATTGCTGCAGGGCGGACGCATCGACACGGACTCCGTTGCTTTCCATGTCCAGCAGGACACTGATCAGCGGTTCCTCGCAATCAGTGAGAGCGCGGAGGCAACCGCCTGACTGCGCCTCTTTGCGCAGGACGCGATCCAGTTGCAGCGTCACGTCGGCATCCTCGGCGGCATAGTCGCAGATTTCATCAGGGGTGCGGTCGGCCATGTTGCCTTGAACCACGCCCTTTTTCTTTTCGCCGATCAGCGCGGTTATAGGTATCGGGTCGTAATGCAGATACTGGCGGGCGAGGTGGTCCATGCCGTGGCGGTCAGAGGCGTCGATCACATAATGTGCGAGCATGCTGTCATGCAGTTCGCCGCGCGCCTCGATGTTGTGCTGCCGAAGGATAGTGAGGTCGAACTTGGCGTTGTGTGCGATCTTGATCTTGAAGGGGTCGCAGAAAAGCGGTTTGAACGGTGTCAAAAACTCGCGGCACGCAGTGCGGTCTTCCGGCAGCGGCAGGTACCAGGCCTGGCCCGGGGCAATGGCGAAGGACATGCCGACGAGGCGGTCGTGCCGCGGGTCAAGCCCGGTGGTTTCAGTGTCGAAAGACCATTCAGGGGCATCGGTCAAAGCCTTAAGCAACGCCTGCAGCTGTTCCGGCGTTTTGACGCAGACGTATGTGTGGCGCACGTCGGCCAGAGTTTTGAGATTGTCTTCAGCGGTTGTTTCAGCGCCCTCGAAGCGGTCTCCGAGTATACGGCGGCCAAGGGCGAACAGCTCGTATTTCTTAAGCACAGAGCACAGGGCTTCGGTGTCCGCCTCCTGGCGGGCAAGGTCGTTGATATTGACCGACAGCGGCACATCCTTGCGGATGGTGGCGAGTTCCTTGCTCTGCCGTGCCTTGTCGGCGTTTGACGCGACCTTCTCGGCCAGCTTGCCTTTCAGCTCGCCAGCATGTGCCAGCACGTTTTCGATGGAGCCGTACTGGGCGAGCAGGGCGGTTGCGGTCTTCTCGCCCACGCCGGGTATGCCGGGGATGTTGTCCGAAGTGTCGCCGGCCAGTCCCAGAAAATCTACCATCTGACCTGGCGAAGTCAGCGACCAGTGTGCGCAGACCGCGGCCTCGTCATAGATTTCCATTGGAGAGTTGGCTTTGCCGGGACGGAAGAGCAGTGTCTGGGGGCCGACCAGTTGCGCTACATCTTTATCGGGGGTCACGAGGTAGGTAGTCCAGCCGGGTTCCGACGCTGCGCGCGCGGCGATAGTGCCCATGATATCGTCGGCCTCGAAACCATCTATGCGCAGAATCGGTATGCGCAGCGTTTCGGCCAGCTCGATGGCCATGGGTATGGCGGCGGCGAGGTCTTCGGGCATTTTCTGCCGCTGGGCCTTGTACTCGGGGTAGGCCTCATGTCGGAAGGTCGGGGTGGTCGAGTCGAACGCCAGTGCCAGGTGGGTGGGGGCGTGCTCGCCGATGATCTGCATCAGGCTGTTGGAAAAGCCGGTCAGAGCGGAGGTGTTGATGCCGGCGCTGGTTACGCGCGGGTTTTTGAGGAACACGAAATGGCCGCGATACAAGAGCGGCATGACATCGATCAGGAAAAGTTTCTTTGTTTCGCTCACAACTTAATCTCCAACGGGTTCACGATCACGCAATGACCGCGTGGATATACCACGATGATAATGGAGAGTGGAGAGTGAATAGGGGGGGTAGGCAGTGCGCGGCTGGTTCCTAGTTTTTGCAAGAGGCTCGATTGGTCATTGGTGCGAAAATTTGAAGTGCAAACACATTAACAGGGGATAAGGCAGGTGTCAATCCCAC
>CAZKZI010000056.1:15245-17987 GCA_964557205.1 uncultured Lentisphaeraceae bacterium | reverse complement strand
GTATAGGAATAACACCTTTTATAAGCCTTCTTGAATATTTAAGACAAAACAAATCAGAAATGCAAATAACTTTGTTCTGGGCAAACGAAAACAGTAATGACTTGTTCTATCTTGATAAGCTGGAACAATATTGCAAAGAACTTAATTTTAAAACAGTATTAATAATCAACACAAAAATAGAAACTGGATTGCGGGATAGATATGGATTCATCTATGAAGAAGGATTTTTGAAGAAAGAAATACTGGCAAGATATGTTAATAAAGATGCATCGTTTTACATGTGCGGATCACCAAATATGCAAAACTATATTTTTTCACAACTTAAAGAAATAGAAATACCAACAGAAAAGGTAAATATTGAAAGTATAGGATTATATATGAATGTTGAAATAGCGCATTAAAAGTAATGGACGAAAGCGGTTGACACATAACAACTGCTTCAACATGATAATTGCTTTGTCACATTTTGTGCTGTCGCTACGCTCCTTACGCACAAAATGCGCCAAGCTCTACAGGCACGGAATTACCGGTTAAGCAAATGTTTTCCGTAAATGTTTACGGCATAAGGAAGAGAAAGATGCGCATCGAGATGCTTGTCAATATGAAGAACATTCTGGGCGAAGGACCGCTGTGGTGTGTGGATGAACAGCGTCTCTATTGGGTCGACAGTCTCGGTCAGACCGTTTTCCGCTGTACCGCTGACGGACGCGAGGTCCGGTCCTGGGAGGTGCCTGCCAAAATCGGTTCCATGGCCGTTCGCGAGAATGGCGGTGCGGTCGTTGCCCTGCAGACGGGGTTTCATTTTCTCGACTTCGGGACCGGGGAATGCAGCCTGATCACCGACCCGGAAGAGGGAATGCCGACCACGCGGTTGAACGATGGCAAAGTCGACCGGCAGGGACGGTTTGTGTGCGGATCGATGGATACGCAGGAGAAAGAACGGAGTGGCACGCTCTACCGTCTCGATCCTGACCTGTCCTTGCATACGCTGGATCGGCGGATCATGGTTTCCAATGGTCCGTGCTGGAACCCCGACGGAAGCACTTTCTACTTCGCGGATTCCTGGGCTGGCGAGATATGGGCGTACGACTATGACACCGAAACCGGTGATGTGACGAATCGGCGCACATTCGCCCGAGTCGACAACCGCAATGGCTTCGCTGCGGATGGATCGACGGTGGATGAGGAGGGCTTTCTGTGGAACGCCCTCGCCTACAGCGGAAAGCTTGTCCGGTACGCTCCAGACGGATCGGAGAACCGTGTGATCTCGATGCCGGTGAAAAACGTTACCAGCGTCATGTTTGGTGGGCCGGAGCTGGACGTTCTTTTTGTCACGTCCATGGCGAAACCGTCATTGCCCGGATATCCAACTGATGGAAAGATGCGCGGAGCCTTGTTCGCAGTCTACGATCTGGGGATCCGCGGCGTACCGGAACGGCGATTCGCTGGCTGATTCAGGGCAAACATGTTGGCGGAGATCGATCAAAACAGAGTTCGTCGAACAAGCGCATGCAACCGGCGACGAGAACGCCGCAATTGCAGAAAAAGCCGCCAAGATCTATCTCGCCTGTGCCGCTACCGGTGGCGTAAAGAAGGTCTTAACGAATGACCAACTTCAGGCAATCGCAGATAATTTCAAATGCAAATGGGACAGGTCGCTACTTGCAGAGTGGCCTGACTGACGACTCAAGCGGCATACGAGAGGTTGTCGGAACTGCTTCAATACAGGGGCGCGTTCAGTCTGCCAAGGGACGGGGGCAGATCGCGCGAAACCAGCGAAGTCGGCATGACCTCCACCTGCCTACGGCTGTTCCTCCAAAGCCTTCAGTATATCTTCGATGGCATCGGCCACGTCCGCCCGGCGGCGCAAGAGAATGTCCGAGTTCTTGGCGAAGTCGGTGAAGGTGCGCGAGATGGTCTCGGGGACGGAGCAGAGCCTGCGGGCGTGCTCAATCCGGGCGGCTGACGGCCTTGTCCCGGCCGGCAGGCGTTCCGCCGCAGTAACGCATCGCTTGAGCAGGGCAAGGTATTCGTAATCCTCGATACCGTCGCGGATCACTTCAAGGCGCACGGAGGGATAGGGAGTCATGTCCGGGCCGGGCCAGATGAGAAGCCCGTCTCCGTTAACGCCGTATTTGCGGTAGGTGTCAAGATGCTGCGCAAGGCGCACGGGTTGGCTCAGAAACGACTCGGTGCCGGTGGCGGGCCCGGGCAGTCCGTTCCAGTAGCAAACGCACCAGTAAAGAACCCCGCTGCACCCCGTTTGCCAAGCTTGCCAGAAGAGTATACGGTGATCAATGGCGGGCTCGTCGATAAAAAAATTAGCGTACGGCGGTCTTGGTTCGCAGCACACGTAGAGCCAAAGCCTGTCCCCGGCGGCAAGCCGTTTTTGGTAGAACGCCATGTTGTCGGCCAGACGCTCCGACATCGGACACCAGATATCCACTAGGTTCACCAGCTCTTTAGGAACGCTATGGTTCACGGTCTGCATGATCGGGTAGCGCGGCGCGAGACTGCGGATCTTGCCGTAGATTTCCCTCACAAACGGGTAAGCGTTCGTAACCGGCTCATCGATTCCGTAGATATACGCGGACGAAGGCAGACCCAGTCGCTCGTACTCGGCAAAGTTCGCCCCCAGTCGGTTCAAGACCGCCTGGGGATCGCCTTTCGGCTTGCCCTTACCCCAGCCGGGTAGGCGGAAGACGCAGAACGAGTAGGGCGGAAATCCGGTCTTGGACGGTT
>CAZKZI010000056.1:0-15235 GCA_964557205.1 uncultured Lentisphaeraceae bacterium | reverse complement strand
GAGCAGGTTCAGCGCGGAGAGATCGGGCACCTCGATCCCCTCGCGGTTCTGGCGGCCATGGTACTCGTTGGCGACATTCTTGGGCGTGAGCCGGTAACGAACCATGAAATCGATCCAGCGCCGGTAGACTTCCGGCGGCATTGCCTTCTTATACGGGGTCTTCCCGTGGTAGTAGCGCGAAAGGATCGGGGCGTACAGACCGAAGGCGCACGGGAGAGTTCCCGGCCGCGGCAGGCGGAACCTGCGGACGCGCAGGGCCACCGGGATGCTGACCGCATGCTCCTGCGACCGGATTTTAACGGATCCGGTGTAGTTGCCCGGCGCGGCATCGGCCGGCACCTCGACACGGAACCAGAGAGGCTGGCGCTCCTTGGGCCGCAGCGGTACCGGTCCGGCAGGCAGGAGAATGTCGGGCCACCAGCCCACGTAGTCCGGCGTAAAACCGCACGGAGTGCCGGTCTCGACATAGCCGACACGGCTCCAAGAAATAGGTATGCTACCGCCAGGGCCACTCAGTGCGCCGGGTGTGACCATGACCTGCGCGGGGGGCTGTCGCCCTGGAACTAACACCAGTTGGAACGACTCGGCTTCGTCCCGGGCTGCCTGTAGTGCGACCTCTCGGGGCAGTTCCGCATCCGCATCCACGACATTACCGTCCCGGCGGATCTTGCGCAGGGAATCGGAGACGCGCACGGCGAACGGAGCGTCTCCAGCATCTCCAAACCAGATTGCCACCGCTGCCGCACGAGCCTTTGCGAGCAGTTCCTCGGACGCTGCGATGCGATCGCCAAGGTTCTGCCAGGCAACGCGCGACAGACCGTCGTCCAGATCACTGCGCAGGCCTGTCAAGGCCTGCCTGAACTCAGTCAGCAGCGCGAAGGTTGCCGGAGCTGCGGCAGCGTTAAGACCCGCCGTGTCGAACGTACGCATCAGAGCGGCATTGTGTGCCTCGATGCGTGCGATTTCCCGTGCCAAGGCTGACCGCAAATACGGGCGCAGGTCGGGATTCAAGCGAACTCTGCCAAACCGGCCGGGCCGGTGGAAACCCCCGAGCGACCACGTCATAGTCTCCCCGTTCACGCAGTCGTTCCGGACCAGGTTGATCCCCCATGTGCCACCTGTGCGCAGAGTCATTTGCAGATCAGCGTAGGGAATCGCCAGCTCCACAGTCCAACGGTCGGCCTGCCGTTGTGTCACCGCCTTGGCACCGCTGTTCCATCCCGCTTTCCGACCCCACGAATCACGTAAAACGCCGGCGGCGTTGACACAGAAGTGGACATAGGTCTGGTGATCATAGCCAGTATCGAGAAAGACCTCGATACTGTCATCGCGCCAGGTAGCACTGTCCCGGGCCGCAGCGTCGAGCTTCAGTTTCGCACCAGCTGCGTGCGGACAGTCGAAAGCCACGTAGAGCGCGTCGTCGTCGTAAGCGATCCAAGCCCGTGTGCCTTCGGTCGCGACACTTTGGCCCGTGTGACGCACGAACGCGCTGATCCGTCCCTCCTGTTTCCAGATGTCCCCCTCAATCACGCCGTCCAGAATCGGTGTGCCTCGCGGCGCATCGACCGCAGGTGTGCCGAGAACCACGATGTCGTCATACCAGATGCTGCCGCCACGCGCGGCATAGAGAGCCACACCGATTCTGGCGGTGGCCCCCGGCAAGTCGACGATCTGCTCAAACGGCATCCAGACACCTTCGCTGCCAGTCGGGCATAGGACAGGCTGGAAACCGAGATGTCGGCCATCCCGATCGTAGAAATGCATGCCGGCCCGGCCGTTGCGTACGCCCTCCGAACGGATCCAGCCGGCAAACAGGATGCTCGACTCGCCCTCGACCGGCACTCTGTATTTCGTCCACTGGACGGGTGCCTGATTGGCACCCTCGATCGGATCGAGGTAGACCAGCTTACCCGACGCTTTTCCAGAGTGCGCGACAGCCGTGTCGCGAAGGTGCAGATTCAGCCCGTTGTTCCGCCCCGGATGCCGGGACCAGACTTCGGGCAAGGTACCGCCCTGTTCAAATCCCCCGTTGGCGACAAGAGCCGTCCCCGTGGCATCAACCGTCTCGGGAGTCGGCGGCAAAGCCGTCACCACGAAGACCAGTCCCTGAAAAGCCGCGACCCAATGCCATGTCCTCATGCTTCTTTATGCTCCTTCAGGGGTAACCTCGCCTCGCCTGGTAGCTTTCAGACAGGGGAGCGCGCGAAGAACAACCCTTGATTCTTGTACTTTACCTTTTCCACCTGCACCCGCAGGCAGTCCGAACAAATCCTTACAGGTTCTCATACATTTTAGAACAGCTCTCGCTGATCAGCTTGTAAAGTCCGGGTTTCCAAACTTTCTCAAACTGCAGTGGAATCCGCTCGCGAGCTAATTCCCGAAATAGTTCAGGATCAATGGCAACAAACTCAGCTCCGTCCGCCTCCAGTTTCTGGCGGTAACCGGCTTCAGCACGCTCGACCTCAAGATTATGCCAGCGGGTTGTATCGTCCAAAACCCGCAATAGAAGTTCGCGTTCCTCAGAGGTAAAACGACGCTCCAAGTTTGGTCCAATGGACGGCACATAGAAGCTGATCAGATGGCGCGTCTCCATTATGTATTTCTGTACCTCCTGCAAATGATTGGCGCAAATTGTAGCAAGTGGGTTCTCCTGTCCCTCCACCACCCCTAGTTTGAGTGCCATAAAGATATCGGTAAAGGGGATCGGAGTGACATTGGCTCCGAAGACCTGCCACGATTTCATGTAGATATCGAGTTCAGGAACGCGCAGCTTGAGCCCCTTAAGATCCTCCAGAGTCTGCACCTTGCGTGAGGTGGTCGTGAGGTAGCGGGGTCCGCGGAACCAGGGCTGCATCAGCCGTGCGCCCGAATTTTTCTGTATAACGCGACGAACCTCTTCGCCAATGGCTCCGTTCCATACATATTCGACATGGGCGTAGTCGCGCCAGAGAAAGGGCGCCTCAAAGGCTCCGTACTCGGGTGCATACCAGCCGATAATCGCCAGTCCAGTCACAATCATATCAACGCTGCCCAGTTTCAATCCTTCGATAAGTTCGCGCTCATTACCCAGCTGACCGCTGGGATAAAGGCGTACTATCATTTTCCCGTCGGATCCGATTTTGACCTGATCTGCAAAGCGAAGTGCGGCCTGATGCAGAAGTTCAGAGGGTCCCGATACATAGGCAATCCGCACAATCTTCGGCTGTGTCTCATTGCATCCACAGCCGCAGATCAATGTCAGCATAAATAGCAAATCAAGCATGGCACAGGTGGCAGACAGGCGCACTGCGATAAGAGCGGATACGGACGACATGCTGCGTCGTCCTGTTAACAGAGATGTTTTCATAATATTCATTTTACGGGTCGACAACAACACCCTGCGTATCGAGAATCTGCCTGAGGGCATTGAACCGGAATGGTGGCTTCTCAGCATCGGAGTTGCTCCGTTTCTAGTCGGTAACCGGATTAGCGGCTGACGACACCGGGGCGGCCTTTTCAGCGGCAGGGGCAAGCTACTCCTTGCCGATGATGCGTCCAAGCAAGAAGAACTTACGGTCTGGGTACCAGAGCACAGGCACGCCATTGCGGACCGTAAAGCTGGCATAGAGAGCAAGATCCGTGCGCCCGTTGGTTCCTGGTTTGCCGAGACTGACGCCATCGTGATCCATAAACAGCTCAGGTTCATCAAACCAGACCGGCTGCTCAGCACCCGCTTTGAAATGACCTCGTACAATATGAATTGGACGGCGGTGATTGCTGCTGTCCCGTGGACCGAAGTTTTTATAGTGCCCATCGTGGTTATGGATAAAGAGCACGTAATTTCCGCTGCCAGCGGTGTTGCCTCCTACATCATACATGGGGCAGGGAGAAAGCGGATGCAGAAGCGGTGCGCCGCCATCCTTACGCAGCAGAGGACGCGGCTGGGTCCAGGTTTCGCCGATGTCGGCACTCACGCTCCAGTGAGGGCTGCCGGACACGGTACGCATCGTGCAAAAAAGACGTCCATCCGGAAGTTTGACAACCGAGGGTTCCTGGCAGGCGCTGACCTCGGGATGACCGGGGTAGGGCACAGAGAGGGCTTTTTCGTTAAACGCAAACCAGGAAATTTTGATGTCTTTCGGTTCGGGATTGGCATCGATGTTTTCAAAGCGCATGAACTCAGTCCGTGCATCGGCGGACATCCACGATTTCGTTGGGGGTTTGGTCACAGCAAAGCTGGTCCAGCGAGTGACACCTGCAAAGTATTTTCCATCCTTGCCAAGACGGTTCGGTTTCTGCCAGCAGAGAACATTGGGCGGCATGGTCTTGTCAGGGTTATCATGAATACTGCGACGCATGGTAACATTCTGGGGCTTCGACCATGTGGCACCGTTGTCATCACTGTAGATGCCGTGCAGCCAGCCGGTGTGATGCGGAAAATTATCAACCCTTCCGATATGCTGACTGTAGAGAACATAAATGCGGCCAGACTTACTGACAAGCGGATAACCCCAGCTGGCCATGTGACCATCGCCGGGTTTCTTCGGGCCGGCGATGATGCGCGGCTTGGTCCACGTCTTGCCCTCGTCATCACTGCGTGCGTAGGCGATGTGCTGGTCGGGCTGCGCCTCGGCGGAGCTTTGGGTCCAGACCGCCATCAGCGACCCGTCCGGTCCGTCAAAGACGAGGAAATGTTCGTTGCCCGTGTCGTTGACGCCGGTATCGGTAACCTCTGGCACGAAAACCACGAAGTCAGGCTTGGTGATATGGAGCTGCTTGGATATGCGTGCCTTGAGATCGGCGGGTGTTGCGATGAAATTAGGATTGGGGGCAGCGGTTGCCGAAAAGTAAAGCGACACAAGGCAAGCCGCAACTGCGATCCCCTTCAAACGCAGATTGATTTTGTTGATACTCATAATCCATTTCTCCTTATTCATGATTTAATACACTATTGAAGCTGCGCCTTAAACCGCCAAGTGGCATGCCAGGCGCAGCGGTGCTGGTTGTTGGATACTGGTCTCTGGTTACTCCTGCCGTTAGAATCATACATCTGTTTGGTTCCCCATCTGATGTTTTCTGATTCTATTTTCGCGACTTTCGCGTGTTCTCAAACTCTCAAACCTCCTTTCCCTCTCTTTCGACGTTCAGCGTTTAAGTTGCCTCGTCAGTCAACAATGCACAGCTCTGCTATCATTCCTGATAAAAAGTCGGATACCTGGCTGACAGCGGATGATCCCATGCGGGCATTGGCTTCAACGGTGTCCGACCCGCAGTGCGGCGTAAGTACGATGTTATCGAGCCTCCGCAGATCTTTATCGGGGGAAACAGGCGTGTAGGGTTCTTTGACGAATACATCGGTGGCCGCCCCTGCCAGATGACCGGATCTCAGTGCATCGTAAAGTGCAGCTTCATCTACAATTCCTCCGCGCCCCATATTGAGCAGGACACTGCCCGGTTTCATCTGCGCGAGTTGAGCCGTACCGATCAGATTTGTTGTTTCCGGAGTGAGCGGTAGATGGATACTGACGATATCCGCCTGCGGGAGTAATACGTTCAGGTCTTGTGAGTAGTTCTCAAAGCCAAAGGTTTCGTGCAGCATCTGCCGCGAATGACCTGTTCTGGCAAGCCACTCTGTCTCCGGGATGGTGTCACAAATCATTGTGCGCACACCGAATCCCAGATGCAGCATGCGCATCACTTTGAGTCCGATCCTACCACCGCCGATGATCAGCGCCGTCTGTCCGCAGAGCTCACGTCCGCGAAGGGACGTAAAGCCCCCATTACGGATGGCTGCATCCAGGCGCGGGAGCTGGCGCATGAGGGAACCGATGTGAAAAAGGGTCAACTCGGCAACACTGGTCTGGATGTCGACCGGTGTATTGACCAGCGTGATCCCTTTGGCTTTTGCAAGCGGTTTATTGATGCCGTCTGTTCCAAAGCCGAAACGGACAATCAGTGCGCCGTGCTCCCCTGCATTTTTGGCTAGCGCTTGATAGAGATCACTGTGATACAGATCCACACCCAGCACGACGGCTCGGCATCTGGTGGAACGGATCGCTTCAGCCAGAGTGCTTTCATCGGGGGAAACGGGCTGGCAATCCAGTTCCGGCGCATTGGCAAAGACCGATACGGCTTTGTTGTATTCAGCCTGAGTTACAAGTACGATGCTTTTCAAAATGACATTCCTTATCAAGGCTCTGTTTCAACGGGCTAAACTCTGTTTACTAAGAGCTTCCAGCAAGCTACGGCAGCCGTTCATAAGCAACTGGGTGTCAAGACTGCAACCGATAAACCGGTATCCATTATCAATCCGCTCTTGGATGCGGGCCGCTTCCGGCGGTACAACGTGGTAACCAGGCGCGATGTTCTGCCGGCGACAGGCTTCCAGAATCTTCTGTTCCGCTGCAAGAACGTCCGGATGGTCGAGCTTACCGGGGAAGCCCATGGATGCGGAAAGATCATAGGGACCGATGAAGGCTGCATCAATGCCGGGACGCGCAAGAATCTCATCGGCGCGTTCGGCGGCCAGCGCATGTTCCAGCATCACCGCAACAAAGACTTCGCTGTTGTGCTGGAGGATATAGTTGTCGAAGTTACGCCCGTAGTCCAGTGCCCTTGAGAGCGACGTGCCGCGGTTGCCTTGAGGCGGGTAGCGCACAGCGGCTGTCATGATGTCGACGTCTTCGGGGGACATTACATTGGGCACGATGATACCTTTTGCCCCGGCATCTAGAACATGTTTAGCCAGCACCGGATTAACCCCGTCCAGCCGCACAAAAAGATCGCAGCCAGAAGGATGCAATGCCCGCTCAATCTGTTCAATCTGTGAGAGATCAACGGCCGCATGTTCCATGTCGACTGCGATCCAGTCAAAGCCTTCGCCGGCCATAATTTCGGCAATGGCCGGGTGGGGGATCAGCATCCAGCCGCCGAAAACGCACTCGCCGTTATGGATTTTTTGTCGGGTATTAGCCATGTATTTCCTTTATTTGTGAAATTTTCAAATGGTAGGACAGCCTCTGTGCAGGGATTTTCATTTCAGCTTCTCGGCAGAGAGTTCCACCAGCCACAGCGAGATCTCTGGCACAAAGGTGATCAGCAGCAAAAACGCCGCCAGCATGATATAGAATGGGCGGAGATTGCGCACGATGCTCCGTACCGGAATGCCGCCAATTCCGGAAATGACAAACAGTAGCATGCCGACTGGCGGTGTGAGCAGCCCGACCATAATGCCCATCTGAAAAACCACCCCGAAATGCACAATGTCAATCTGATAGGCTTTTAATACCGGCAGCAGCAGGGGGGTGAGAATGATCATAATGCTGCCACCCTCCATCACCATCCCTAGCATAAGAATCAGCCCCAGAATCAAGAGTAGCAGGATACCGCGGCTCTGTGTCAGCGACTGGAACGCACCAATGAACTGCACTGCGTCGATTTCGCGGGTAATCAAAAACCCAAAACAAGATGCGCAGGCGATAATAATCATAATCGATGCTGTGCGTCGTGCGGTAATCAGCAAAATGCCGGGCAGGTCGCGTAGATGCAGTGAACGGTAAAAACAGAAACCCGCCAGCAAGCCGTATCCCACTGCCAGCGCTCCGGCCTCTGTTGGCGTGACCAGTCCACTGAAGATACCCCCCAGGATGATGATCGGCATCAGCAGAGCCGGCAGCGCACCGTGCAGACTCTCCCACAGCTCTTTCCGGCTGTGACGGTCGCCACCGGGGTAGCCGTGCCGATAAGCCGTCCAGGCACAGACCGTCAGAGTTGCTGCCGCCAGCAGCACACCGGGGACAGCCCCGGCCAGAAACAGCTTGCCAACGGAGGCTCCAGAAACCGATGCATAAATGATAAAGCCCACGCTGGGCGGGATAATCGGTCCCATCGTGGCCGCAGCCGCGTTCAGAGCGGCGGCATATCCGCGTGGATAGCCCTTGCGTTCCATCATGGGAATCATAGTTGAGCCAACTGCGGCCGCACTGGCAATCGCTGCGCCAGAGACCATCGCCACCAGCATGTTCACAATCACCACTACATAGGAGAGTCCCCCGCGCGGCGGCCCGATAATAGCCAGTGCCAGACGTGTCAAGCGCCGGGTTATTCCCGATGCGTTCATGATCTCGCCCGCCAGCAGGAAGAACGGCAGCGCCAGCAGCACCAGTGAATCGGCGCCCACGCAGAGCCGCTGGGCAACGATCATCGGTGACAGGTCGGAACACGTCAGCACATAAATGAGCGAGCTGAAACCGAGGGCATAGGCAATCGGCATTCCCAGCACCAGAAACAGCAACATGATGCCGATCAGGAGTTGCATCCATCACCTCCATGGTCCGGCGCTGGCGGGTTATCGCAAACCCCGTCATCTTCAACAAATTCGCCGTGGATCAGTCTGCGAACCGCATACCAGAGACTCAGGGCAGCGGAACACGGCAAAGCTGCATAAAAGAAAAGGTTCAGCGGCCATTGCAGCGCTGATGTATACGACCCGCGCGTGGACCACACCCAGCAGATGCCCAGCACCATTAGTGCCGCATGAAAGATCGATACGCAGGCAAGCATCGCGACCTCCGCCCAGCGCCGGTGACGTGCAGAAAGTTTTTCCACAAAAAAATCCACGCGGATGTGCTCGCGTTCACGCAGCGTTACGGCGGCACCCAACATCGTAAACCAGACAAAAAGATAACGTACCATTTCATCACTCCAGGATAATGAATGGTTCAGCACGTAACGGAAGAATACCGCTGCCAGCACAATGCAGATAATTCCTGCGCTAAGAGTGGCCAGCAGGGTATCCGCAAGGCGGTCCAGGCACTTTGTCAATAAAGAGGTTTGCTTCAGAAATTTATATGACGGTTCAGTTGTCAAGAGCGTTCGACCTCGATTTTGTCTTTGATGCTGCCCTCTTCCTGAAGGTAGGTCTCCAGGGCTTTGCGGTCAATCTGAGAGCCGAATTGCACATGCTCACGCATGGCTTGCTCTGCCTCGTCACAGTCGCCTTTCAGTATCCGGCGCACTAGAATCTGATGCCACTTCTCCGGCATGTCCAGCAGTCGGATGGATTTAAGACTGTTAAAGCTCATGTATTTTTGAAACCAGACCTCTTTCAGCATTTTGACAAAAATATTACACCCGCTTAAACGCGCCAGCGTCAGATGGAACTCAAGGTGCATTTGATTGCCCAGCGTTGGATCGGGCGTGTTGACCCGGGTGAACTTGTCCACCTGGCGGGCTAGTTTCATCAGCCGCTCGCCCTCTTTCGGGTTTATGGTTGTCGCGCACAAGTGTGCTATCTGGCACTCCAGGGCTTCACGCAGCATCAGATTGTCGGTAATGTCCTCCATTGTCAATATGCGTACCCGGCACCCTGCCAGCGGACGGTTTTTCACATAACCGTCGATCTCCAACATATAAAGAGCTTCAATCACGGGCAGTGGGCTGACACCGAGCCGTTTCGCAATTTCTTTACGTACCAGCCGTTCGCCAGGCTTCAGTTGACCCTCCAGAATATTATCCCTCAAAATACCGTACACTCGGCGTGACAGTGTGTTCTTTCCCTCTTTGGGAATTGTCATCGTTGAATAATTGGCCATCCTGCTCCTTTATTTAATATATCGAAATTACGTTTTTGTGTCAAATAGGCAAATGGTTTTTTATGGATACTGTCGGCGGAAGAATAAGTTGCATCGAGGCATGCACCAATGAATGGCGCAAATATCGGATTATTAAAGAATTATACCATTAATGGAATCAGTTGCGGAATAAGAGCGTGTTAGCAGTTGAAAACTCACAAAGATATATCATAATTTTGATAATTGCTTATAACTTTGAGTATCAAGCGAGTAACAAAGCCCCCGGATCTTCAACACTCGTTGATTCACAATAATGCCGCCATCTCGTCAACGACAATTATAACTCCCTCTTTTTTTTTGTGTTTTTTATTGGGTATGTTTTTCAGCTTTCAGGCTACGAGGCAGTCGGCTAAAAAGAGCCTTTTCAGAACGGCCGAAGTGGTACAGTTTCCGTTGGCCGGAAACAAAAGGCAAAATACGACCCCACAAAAAAAACTAACTATTCCGGTTTTGCTCGCACCGCTAAGATATGCTCATAATGCTTGACAGGTGGTTCATGCCTTCACTACAGTTGAACCAAAGTATGGGATTATACAATCGTGAAGTAGGCTCAATAACATTGTTATGAAGACAGCGGTATCACTGCTGTTCTTCATTCCGTACATAGCGATCAGACTTGTGACAGGGAAACGAAAAAAACAGTCATCGAACCAAGCAATCGAGGCGACGTCCTAGAGGCCGTGCCTCACTACCAACGTTCTGCAAAGGAAACACATGATGAAAGTACATGTCACAACAATCAGCATTTTTCTGATGGCCTGCTCCCTCTACGCAGCAGAGTACCATGTGTCACCAAACGGTCTTGATTCGAACAAGGGCTCCAAATCAAACCCTTTCAATACGATATCAGCGGCGGCGCACATCGCACAGCCTGGCGACACGATTATCGTGCATGATGGGACCTACCGCGAACGCGTCAATCCGCCGCGCGGTGGAACGTCCGATGATAAACGCATTGTCTACCAGGCTGCCCCCGGCGAGAAGGTGGTGATCAAGGGATCAGAGGTAGTCACTGGTTGGGAAAAAGTACAAAACGACACATGGGAGATTGTCCTGCCGAACTCATTCTTCGGCAGTCATAATCCCTACAAGATTGAGGTCCACGGCGACTGGTTTAATCCACTAGGCGGCAATAACCGCGTGTATCACACTGGCTCAGTGTACCTTAACGGCCACTGGTTGTCCGAGGCTGCAAGTAAAGAGCAGGTGCTTAAACCTGAGGGTAATACTCCGCTGTGGTTTGGGGAGGTTGATGACGAACGCACCACGATTCACGCGCAGTTCAAGGGCGTCGATCCCAACGCGCAAACAGTCGAGATCAACGTTCGTGAAGCAGTGTTTTACCCTGAAAAGCCCGGAATGAATTACATCACGGTGCGTGGTTTCACGATGGAGCACGCAGCACCCAATTGGGCGCCGCCCACCGCCGAGCAGGTTGGCCTGATCGGCTCACACTGGTCGAAGGGATGGGTCATTGAGAGCAACACGATCCGCTACTCTATCTGCACCGGCATTACTCTGGGAAAGTACGGTGACGAGTGGGACAACCGTGCCCAGTCCGCCAAGGGGTATGTTGGCACAATCAACCGCGCGCTGAAAAACGGCTGGTCGAAGCAGAACATCGGCCATCACGTTGTCCGCGATAACCATATCTCGCATTGCGAGCAGGCGGGGATCGTTGGCTCCATGGGCGCAATCTTCTCCACCGTCACCGGAAACACCATTCATGAAATTAACATGCGCGGCCTGTTCGGCGGTGCGGAAATGTCCGGCATCAAGTTCCACGGTGCCATTGACGCCGTCATCAGCCACAATCACATCTACCGGTGCGGTGGTCATGGCGGCGGTATATGGCTCGATTGGATGGCGCAGGGGACACGGGTGACTCGGAACCTGTTGCATGATAACAACAAGGACCTCTTCATGGAAGTCAATCATGGTCCTTTCCTGATTGATCACAACCTGTTCATGTCTCGCAACTCGCTACGTGACTGGTCGCAGGGCGGTGCGTATGTGCACAACCTGTTTGCCGGCTCTCTCAACTTTAAAAAAGACCACAGGCAGACGCCCTACTTTAAACCGCACAGTGTGACAGACATGAAGGGTTCAAGCATCCAGGACAAGGATTTGCGATTCTACAACAACATTTTCATAGGGCGCAAAGACCTGCCCGCTCTTGTCGGTTCCAAGCTTGTACAGGATTCCGGCAACGTGTTCCTTGATAAAGTCAGTTTTGCCCTGGAAAAGAAGGCGGCTGAGTTCCTGCTCACTATCCCGAAGCAGTCCGCCGAGGCATCAGCGCAGAAGAGGGGCATCGTAACGACCGAACTGCTTGGCAAAGCCAAAATCCCCGACGCGCCTTTCGAGAAACCGGATGGAACACCCTATCGACTCGACACCGACTATTTTAGAAAGAAGAGAAACACAACTCCGTCTCCCGGACCATTCAAGGCACAAGATAACAAGGAAATCCATCTCAAGGTATGGCCCAAGAAGTAACTGAAGGATAAGATGCAGAACAAAGCGTGGCATAGCGACGCGGTAAGCCGCGCGCGTGAACGCAGCTGTTGTATATTATGGGGCAAATTCAGCTACACTTCATCCATCAACAGGAGGAGTTTATCATGCCTCTCAGTAACCCTTTCCGGACTTCAGCCAGACCGGTGGAATGTTCATTTTGGATTCAAAACGTAATGTGTTTTATGGATTTCCTGACAAAGCAGAATGAACATGATTGTATCCAACTGGAAAATTTCGTGCAGGTTGCTTTGCGCCTTTCCACCTGGTTGAAACGCTATATTCAACGCGGGATACCCCTCCGGCATGGGTTCACCGCCATGTCCTATACCGCGAATTACTCCCGGAATTACCCCATCGCCATGTCCGGGTGAAAGTGCTGCAACCATAGACGAAGTAGCCGCAAATTTCCAGCCTTTCCCAATCAGCATGCTGATGCCGCTTGGATTGCGTCCCAGTACCCATTGTGCCGCATTTTCGGCAAATTCCAGATACTCATTGTTTTTGAACAGATTTCCTGCCAATGCGGCAATATATCCATAAGCACAAATTGCAGTATTTCTTCCAACCGCCTCAAATTGTAGCGTTTTGGAGGAATCCAGCGACGTTATTACTCCAAATTCATTGGTTTTTGCATATTGAATTATGGTGTCGACATAATTCCGTAGAGCTTTTTGAATTTCTTCCTTCAAAGGAGTATCGGAATAATAACGTAAATATTCAAAAAGAGAAGTGGCCAAAGCAAAACTATTCCATCGCCAATCATGACTCTGATTTGAACCCCGGTAACGATGTCCAGGAGGGAAGGTGAAAATCTTTGCCAGCAGGGCAGTTACATTCCGGCAATACTTTTCGGCTTCCAGGCGATATTCTTCCTGGCCTGTAAGAGTATGGAGATGCATGGCGGTACGCATTATTTCCGCATCATGACGAATGATCTTGAAATTTTCATCCTGTTTCATGGAGGCGGGATAATGTGGCGGACCGTGTTGCATCATGCGGCGATGTTGATGATTCGCGATGACGATTTTGACAATCCGGTCGGAGAGCGTCTGGTCCAGTGGACGGATGGCGACAGCAAATTTAGCCAAATGAGAAACTGTCCACCCGATTGAAGACCTTTCATTGATAATGCGATCATCTTCGTTTCCAGGGATATTATCCGTCCAGTTGGCCGGGTCAACCTTATGAATGGATTTTTGATTAGGGCGATTGCCTACACTAAAACCCATGAAAAGCCCATCTCCCACATGACATTTTTCGATGAATCGTTTGACGCCCCACCAGTTGAGCGCCAGAATATCGGGATATTTTTCCCCAAGCTCATTCCATTGCGGTTTGAGATTTTCATAGAACTCCGCCAAGCCGTAAATTGAGTAATCGTCCGTTGCTTGCTTTGATGGATCCCCGGCGTCCTGCCAGCCGCCGGAAACATCGCGATGCCCGATAATCTTTTTGGTTTTCGTGTCATAAATAGCCGCATCGTCAAGAAAGTTGGCTTTATGCCATCCGGGAACATCAATTCCCTGACGCTGGACAAAATAAAATCCAGAAGCATATTGGGCAAGATCAAGATACAAGCCCTTCACAATTTTGAACTCGTGGGACGATACGTCATTGATACGGATAACATAATCCCCCGGAGTAACGACTGCGCTGAAATCCGCACTATAGCAATGTCTTCCCCAATGTGAGTCGGGGTATTTTTTTAAACTACCCTGAAAAGCAATTTTATCATTTTGTACAAGTTTGAAGTCCTTAAGGTTATCATTTTTGCTCCAAATCAGCATGTTTTTGCTGCCGTGTACATCATACCCGGATTGTGGCATAAGAAAATCGACATCTTGCGCGCCGATTCCGTCAAATTCAAACGCATCAAGCAGAATTGTCCCTTTATTATTGTTTGAATGAATAAAAAATTTACAATTCATCGCTCCAAGTGGCGGTTGTACTGAAAATTTTTCTTTTTGCCATTTATCTCCCGGATTAAGAGGATATTTGTTGTTGCCGATTTTCTTCAGAGCGTTCCAACCCGGTTTATCCGGATCGTGACCGAGCCAGTCTATCTGCAAATAATTATTGCCAGTCGCTTCAATGCTTTTGCACCAAAGGGTCCACTCATACTTTTTTGCATAGTCGACAAATGGACGAACATTGGCGGCGAGACTGAAATTATTGTCGGTATCGTTCACAGCAAGGGAATACCTGCCCTGTTTGGCCTCGGAAGCCAAGCTGATGTTGCCGTTACCGGTTGCCAGCCAATTAAAAGGTGTCAACTGGTCGTTGATAATCGACGCATATTCAAATCCGGGGTTGGGAATAAGATTCATTCTTTCAAAATAGATGCTTACTCCATCGGGAGGCATATACCTGTTTTTCTCAATTGTCCTGATCTCATAATCAGCCAATTCTACATCCTTCTCCGAAATGGTTTTACCAAGGGCTTTAATTTTTTTTTCCAGAACAGGACGATATATTGCTCCGATTTCGTTCTCGCCGATGTCGGCAAGCCGCAATTCACCCAGATGTCGTGCATTCGTGAATCCGTCTGTTTTTTTCCAACTGCTCCACTCTTCGCTGTCACAGATGTAACGACAAAAATTAACGCGCCAATATCCGGGGTGTTCCGGGAAACGATTCATAATATCAGGAATTGAAACAGTTATGTTTACAATCCAATGCCCGGGTTTCACATTCACATCACATTTCCAACCCGTTTCCCAGGGAGATGACACCTGGCTTTGGATTTTTTCGCTGAATACTTCCCCCTTGGAATTGACGATAAGATGCCAGATATTTTTCATTTCCCGATCCGCATCAATCACCAATTCCACGGAATCGTCATTGTATATCCGTCCGCGGTCAACTTTCAGCGTGGCTTGCGGTTGTTCGCAGATAAAAGAAAAATAAACGTTTTTGCAGTCATGAAATGCCGTGACCTGGGTCTGATATTTCAGGGTATTCCCGCGAAGCGGTACAAAGTTTTCCACTATGACGCTGCTTTCCTCTTTTGGAATAACGATTGCAGAGTCGACAGGGAGTCCCGTACGGCCAATGATTTTATCATCAACCATTGTTTGGCCATCACGATGTTTTCTAAAAGAAGG
>CAZKZI010000055.1:6022-18330 GCA_964557205.1 uncultured Lentisphaeraceae bacterium | reverse complement strand
CGGTTAAGAAAATTGAGTGTGATTGCAAAAGATTGCAACCACCAGCCACCTCCTGTCATACGGCGTGCCATGGTGGACGCAAAAATGCGGGTAAAAAAAGACAGGGAAAGCCTGTGGGATTTTTAACGCAGAGACGTAGCTTTGCCCGGCTGTGTCGTTAGCCATTCGGCCACAATATTGTTCACGGTTCTTTTCGCCTTAGACAAGGGTTCTTGCAGGGTGAATCCCGCGGCCCGGGCATGACCTCCTCCTCCGAAACGGCTGGCCAGCCATGTCGCGTCAAGAGGCGGGCGCGTGCGCACGCTAACCCGGGTTTCACCTTTGTCCTCCTCGTTCCCGTAAAAGAAAAGCGCGATGCGGTTGCCGACAAGGCTTCGCGGGATTTCAATCACGTCTTCCACATCAGCCTTGGTGCCGCCGGTCTCCTCGAAATCCCTGCCGGTAAGCGTGACCGTGGCAATCTCGTTATTTTCCGAAATCGTTAGTGTGCGGTAAGCGCGGCACTTGAGTTCCACTGAGGTGCGGCTGAAGGAACAGTAGAGTTTATCGTTTATAAAGGCAGTTCGGACACCATGCCGCAACAGGTCCGCACCGCAACGCATGGTGGTAGGCGTAGTCTGTTCGTAAGCAAAGCGCCCGGTGTCAGTGATGATCGCAACCCACAAGGCCTCCGCAGCGACGCGATCCAGTGGCCAGCCAGCCTTCTGTGCCAGTTGCCAGATCATCTCGCCAGTGGATGAAGCGCGCATGTCGATCCAATTAAGGTCGCCGAAAAGTGTGTTCGTGCGATGGTGGTCGATGTTTATCAGCGGTATTTTTTTTGAGGCAGCCGTCTGCACCGGTTCAGGCAGCCGTTCAAATGAGCCGCAGTCTGTGGTCACGATCAGGTCGAAGCGGCGTTTAACGATATCGTCGGGACATACAAGATTTTCAGTGCCTTTGAGAAAGGTTGGTCCGCCGAGGGTCTTGTTGTCAGCCGTTGCCACGGCTTTAAACCCGGCACGGTTGAGCAGATGCGCCAAGGCAATCATGCAACCGATCGAGTCACCGTCGGGACGGACATGACCGGTGACGAGAATGTTCTTGGCTGCCGATATGGCTTCAATGACATCTGCGGGCTTTGATTTCCTGGCTTTTACTTGTGTTGTCATTATTGCTTTACTCACCTGATCTGACCGTTGCCGACAATCAGGTATTTATAAGTCGTAAGTTCTTCCAGCCCCACAGGCCCGCGGGCGTGCAGTTTGTCAGTGCTGATGCCCATCTCCGCGCCCATGCCAAATTCGCCTCCGTCCGTAAAGCGTGTGGATGCATTAACGTAAACAACAGCCGAATCGACCTCTTTTAGAAAACGCTTGGCGCTGCGTGCGTTTTTTGTGACGATCGCGTCAGAGTGATGGGAACCGAAATCGTTGATGTGTGTGATGGCCTCTTTCAGGTTTTTGACGACCTTGACCGCCAGAATCAGGTCTAGGTATTCGGTTGGCCAGTCTTCCGCCGTGGCGGCTTTACAGGTCGGCAAGGCCGCGCGGGTTTTGCCGCAGCCGCGCAGCTCCAAATCGCGTCGCTCGGCCATTTCTTGAAGCCGGGGCAGAAAAGTTTGCGCGATATCCTGATGCAAAAGCAATGTCTCAACCGCGTTGCAGACACCGGGCCGCTGGCATTTGGCATTCTCCACAATCGCGATCGCTTGATCCAGATCGGCGGCTGCATCCACGAAAACATGACAGATGCCCTTATAGTGTTTGAGCACAGGCACACGGGCATGCTCTACCACGGCACGGATCAGGGATTCCCCGCCGCGCGGGATGACGACATCCACGCGGTCATCCATTTGCACCAGTTCACGCACGGCTTCGCGGTCGGTCGTCTCGATGAGTTGCAGGGCATTTTTGGGCAGCCCTGCGCTCTCGCCGCCCTCGCGCAGAGCGCGGGCGATCGCGATGTTGGAATTCAACGATTCCTTGCCGCCGCGCAGTATCACGGCATTTGAGGTCTTGATGCACAAGACCGCGGCGTCGGCAGTCACATTCGGGCGCGACTCGTATATTATCGTCACGACACCCAGCGGCACGCGTTTCTTTTCGATCATAAGACCGTTCGGCCTGACGCGCTTCCAGATTTTTTTCCCGACCGGGTCTGGTAAAGACGCCACCTCGCGGATACCCTTGACCATGCCATCTATGCGGGCGTCGTTTAGTGTCAGGCGATCGATCATGGCCGCCGAGAGATCCGAAATCGCTGCCTGCGCCAGATCTGCGGCGTTGGCTGATTTGATCAAATCGCGTTGGCGGTTCAGGGTATCTGCCATGGCATGCAGCACCGCATTCTTCTTGACGGTGGACAAGCGCACCATCCTGCGCGAAGCGGCTAATGCCTGGTCTCCTATTTTTCGGATGCTTTCGTGAAGTGTCATGGTTGCGCTCCGCCCCGTTAGTGGATTGCTGTATTACAGCGCACTGCTCAAGATCAGGGTGCCGATGTCCTTGCCAGCGACAGCTTTTGTAAGCACCTTGCTGTTGCGTCCGCAGGCTATAACCACGCCGCATCCTGCCTTGACCGCGATTTGCGCGGCCTGCAGTTTTGATCGCATGCCGCCTTTGGAAAGCCCTCCTCCTGCTGTGACAGGATTGACCAATGCAAACGCTTCAGACAGGTTTTCGATGCATTTGACCCGTTTGCCTTTATTGTCCAGAACCCCGTCCACCGTGCTGAGAATGACCAGCAGGTCGGCACGGGCTAGCTTTACAACCAGCGCGGCCAAATAATCATTGTCACCGAGTGAAAGGTCGGCTTTTATCTCCTCATCCGCAACAACATCATTCTCATTGATGATGGGGATGACGTTGTGGCGTATCATGTGCTCCATTGTGCGTTTGGCGTTGGCGAAGCGGACGCGATGCTGGAAATCCGCATGCGTCAGCAACACCTGCCCGATAATAATCTTCTCCAGATCAAAAAGCGCTTTATAACGCGCCATCAGGCGCGCTTGCCCCACGGCAGCGCACATCTGCAGGTCTGGAACATTGGTAGGCCGGGATTTGAGTCCCAGAGCTTCCACGCCTGCTCCTATCGCCCCTGACGATACCAGCAGAATCTCGTATCCCTGACGGTGCAAATCCGCGATCTGCTTAACCAGCCGCTTGATCGGCTGTGTGTCGGGACGGCCTGACTGCTGGGTGATGACTCGTGTTCCGATTTTAACCACAATACGGCGGGCTTCCGGCAAAAATTCACGATAACGAATTTCGATATTCATACTTTCTTTCAAATGGCTGAAGTCGAATATTTTACGTTAAGCCTTAATGAAATGCAAGCGGACGCAACTTTGGCTCCAGAAGCCGGGTGCGAGAGGGTATTGCGACCACCAAGTGAACGCAATGATGAGGGTAAAAAAAGACAGGCTTTTCAGACCGACTATGCGTCATACGAACGAGACGAGGTTCTGTTCGCGCAGGCTGATGTAGCCCGGCGATGTCCCCGAAGGCTTGCCGATGATCAGGTGGTCGGTCACGCGGATTCCTATTATGCGTGCGGCTTCGATCAGGCGGCGGGTGATGTCGATGTCCTCCTTGCTTGGGGTAGGGTCGCCCGAGGGATGGTTATGAGCCAGGATCACTGCGGCGGCGCTGTAGCGAACAGCCTTGGTGAAAACCTCGCGCGGATGCACCGGGCTGGAGTCGATCAGGCCGCGGGTGGTCTCGATCGGTTGGCCAATCAGACGGTTTTTTGTGTTAAGCAGCAACGCCCAGAATATCTCCTGGTGCAACCCGCGTGCAAGCGGGGCGAGCAACAGGTAGGCACTTTCTGGATTGCGTATCGCCGGGGTGTCTTCAAGTTTATCATGCTGGCGATTGTGTTCCATGACGCGTCGGCTGATTTCGAGGGCTGAGGCCAGTTCCATGCATTTGACCCTGCCCAGACCCTTGATGCCCAGCCCCAACAGCTCTTCAAAGTCCACTTTGCTCAGATTGGCCAGTCCATTGTAACGCCGCAAAAGTTCGCGTGACAATTCTGTGACGTTTTTGCCGGGTATTCCTGTCCGTAAGATAATTGCCAACAAGACCTCGTCGGGCACGTTGGCGGCCCCGCGGCGCAGGAATTCTTCACGCGGCCGCATTTCCTGTGGCAGTTCCTTGACTTTCAGCGGCGCGTCGGGGTAAAAGGCCTTTTCAGACGGATATGAGTTTGGCTGGTCCATGTTCCCTCCATGTTTGCAGGACACGTTCCGCCACACTGGCAGGCGGATCGGAGTCGTCGATTTCAATCCATACAGCATTGGACTGGTGCCGAAACCAGGTTTCCTGCCTTTTGGCAAGCTGGCGCGTACGGGTAACTGTACGTTCAAAAGCCTCTTCAAGGGTTATGGAACCTTCGAGCATAGCGCGCACCTCAGCGTAGCCAATGGCCCGGGAGGCGGTAGGGGACCAATGCGGGAATTCTCGGCAGAGTCCACGCACTTCCTCGACAAAGCCTTGGTGGAACATCTTTGCGACGCGGCGGCGGATGCGCTCATGCAATTGTGCGCGTGAGAGCCGCAAAACCGCTATCTGCGGATCAGAGAGTGGGCGTGACCAGTTGTCTGGCAGGCAGCCTGTGGCATCAAGGTGTTCCAGAGCGCGTATCAGGCGCCGCGGGTTGCCTGGGTCGGCAAGTTGGGCCAGGACTTCAGGGGCACGTTTTGCGAGGGCTTGGCGCAGGGCGTCAATGCCGCCTTTTTCTAGCGTATCCTGCCAACGTGAGCGAGCGGCAGAGTCGGCAGCGCGGCCCTCCAGGCCTTGGGTTATGGCCTTGATGTAGAGGCCTGTGCCGCCAGCCACGATCAGACGGCAACCGGGAACCGGGCTGATTGAAGCGGCTTTAAGGTGAACGTCGGCCAGCCACATTCCGGTGCTGAAACTTTGATCAGGCGTTGTCAGGTCAAGACCTAAATATTCCACGCGACCGCGTTCCTCTGCCGACGGCTTGGCGGTTCCGATATCCATGCCTTGATAGATCGACATCGCGTCGGCCGATATAATGGCGCAATTCAGCTTTTCCGCCAAAAGTTGAGCGACGGCGGATTTTCCTGAGGCGGTGGAACCGGCCAATATCCACGCTTGTGCCATAGAGTCATTGCTGTTCTGCTGGGGGGCCAGCATCAGAATTTACCGTTCGATGATCGTGATGCCATTGGGTTGCTATGAAAAGAAAGACCCCGCAGCAGATGGCGGCATCCGCCACGTTAAAGGCCGGGAAATGCGCGCCGTGCCAGTGAAAGTCCAGAAAGTCGATGACGTATGAGTGCAGAACCCGGTCGATAAGGTTGCCGCTAACTCCGCCGAAGATCAGCACCATCGTAACAGGACCGAACCACAGGTGGTCAAAAAGGCGCCGCCTTTGCCATATCAGGAACGTTAAAGTGACAATAGAAAAAACCACGAGCAGATATTGCCTTCCGGCAAGTATGCCCCAGGCCGCGCCACTGTTTTCTACATAACTTAGATTGAACAAACCGTTTATGAGAGGTTTCGAGCCTAATGGTTTTAGGCGGGTCATGGCTAGGAATTTTGTGACTTGGTCAAGAGCCACCAGCAGTGCGGTAAAAAGAGCGATGCGCATATCCGCCTTTTATCGCCGCCCCGCCTGATAGCGCGTCTGCTCTATCTCGGATTGGCATTCGATGCAGTTTTTAGCGAACGGCAGCACTTTGAGGCGCGACTTGCTGATAAGCGCACCGCACATGTCACAGATGCCGTAGGTGCTTTTTTCAATCGAACGCAGAGCCTCGTCGATGTTGGCGACGATCTGTTGCTGGGTTCTGACTTGTGCCAGAGTCTGGAGGCGGATGAAGGCGTCAGTTCCCTCCTCTTCAAGATTGGCTTCGTCGTTGCGCTGCAAAGCCGCGTTACGCATAGCACCGGATTGACCGATGATACGTTCACGTAAAGCTAGCAGTTCCAACCGGAACTTGGCGAGGTCTTTTTTGTTGAAACGGTGGTCTTTGGCCACCTTTGGCGCAGTTCTGACAGCCTTGACTTCTTTAACGGCAACAGTCACGGTTTTTTTTAAAGGAAGCTTTCGCGTCGCTTTGCCAGGAGCTTTTTTCCCCGGCGCAGATTTTTTCGGGGCATTGACGGCCTTCTTCCGCGTCTTAGAGGCGACAAGGGCTTGCACACCACGCTTGACGGTGGCTTTGGCTTTTGACGGCTTTATCTTCTTTGCAGACGTGCGCCCCGCTTTCTTTGCGTCCTTCTTCTTCGACGCGGTTTTTATGGCCGGTTTTCCGACGTTCTTCGCGGAGTCTCCGGCCTTTTTCTGATTCTTTGTCGCCATAGGTTAGACCCTTTCATTGCCATCAAAGTCATAAACCTTGATTTCTTATTCGCCGATAGTATACGTGGTTATAATTAGAAAACAAGCCGAAAGAGGGTGTGTTTCACAATAGTTGAAAAACACCCAGAATTCAGAATGTTTTCACGCAACTTTCGCTTGCCAGAGTGCATCCTTCTCAGCCGGGGCGACTCATGATCCAGGCGCGTATGGTTTCGTCGGGCGGTTCCACGGATTCCAGCACTGCGGCGGTTTCGCCGGATGCGCTCGGGACCATGACGGTTTCGCCGGGCTTTTTGCCTTCGAGGCACATGGCGAGGCGGCTCTTGTTGGAAATGATGTTCATTTCCTCGTCGCGGTCCCATTCACCCAGAATAGTGTAGGTGAGTCTTGATCCGTCTGTCATCGCGAGACGTACGGTGGTGCCAGGGCCGCCCCGGTCACATGTGGCGTTGGCAAAGTCTGTGCCTTTGACCTGTTGCATCTCAAGCTGCAATTCCGCCTGTTTTTGCAAAAGTTGCCTTTGCAGGTCTTTTGCGGCCTGATACTCGAAGTTTTCTCTCAAGTCGCCATAACTGCGCGCGACGGCGATATCCTGACTGTTTTTTGGCATGTCGATCTCGACAAGCCGTTTATATTGGGTCTGCCTTTCGGTCAACGAATGCCAGGAGGTCCAGCGCGTCGTGTCCTGGGACTTTGTGGCATCAGGCTTTTTGCTTCCGGCCAAAGAAGGATCCAGTTTGAGCATTCGGCGTAAGAGCGAATGATGAGTGGAGGGATCCCATGCCGGAGAAGCCTGGATGTGTTCAAAAAGGAGCTGTCTCTGTGAAGTGTCGAGTTCGGCGAAGACGTCCTTAAGCCACTTGGGGCTGGTGAAGAGCTGTTTAAGGTTGTTTTGCATGCGCAGTGATTCGCCGGAAAGCCTGCTCTCCAAAATTAAGACAGCGTGGCCCAGCAGTTCGCTCAGAGGCGGCAGGGGCCATTCCAGACCCTTGCGGTTTCTGAAAATCCAGTTTATCAGAGTGGGCGGGGCTTTCGGCTTCGCCAGCAGCTTGCGGCACACTTCAACTGCCGCAGGGTTTTTACGCAAAATGTTCAAAACCTCGTTGAAAAGGGAAAATGGCATTTGCGGCAACGCCGACAACATGCGACCCGGCGCTTCAGCGTCTTCCGCTAAAAGGAATTCAGCCATAGCCGCATTGTCGCGCACCGTCATGGTTTCAGAAGCCTTGATATACCGCTGGTTTTCCCAGAGATGCTCCCGCATCGCCTCGGCGGAAGGTGTGTTGAATCCCAGCCGGTTCATGGTTGTGGCCAACTTGGCATAAAGGGCTGCGTCGGTGTTGTGGGCGGCTTTGACTGCAAAGGCCAGGCGCTCCCCGACAATTTTCCTGTGTTGCCCGTCCAGTTCCGGCAGGCGCTCGTAACCTTTGATTTCGAGCACGGATTCAAGAATCAGGGACGGGTCTTTGATGTCCGTCAGTTCGGCAAACCATTGGTCATCGTATGACTTCTCCTCGGATAACAGCCGCAACGGATCTGCCCGCTTGGCAGGAATTATAACCAAAGGATCATTTTTGAGCGCCTTGCGGGCCGTGTCCCAGAATCTTTTCCAATCCTCGGTCTTCACGAAACCGTGTTCTGCTAGGGTTGACTCCAGTTTCGTCACGGTCATTTCGCCAAAGCAGCCCAGGGCCAGCTTGACCAGTGCGTCCGGGCGCTCCGCTGTCATGCCCGCAATCTTAGATGGATTATTATGGCGCAGCGTCAAGAGGTGATCTTGTCTCGCCAGCGAGACCGTTTCGCATACTGCCGCGAAGGTCATGGAATGGTTGGGCTTGTCGGTAAAGTCTATGGCCACCCGCTTGTAGAAACCATCGATGCTTTTTACGCGGCCGAAGCCCCATGCGGAGTCGATGACCAGCGTTCCGGCAGTGAGAGACATTAGCAGGTCCACACGGCGCAACGACTCCGTCAACCTCGCCTCGTCAAAGGCCGCGGCATCTACGATGGCGAAAAAAAGCCTTTCCTTGCAGGCTTTTTTCAGTTTGTCGCGTATACCTGAAGGCTTGAGCGTGTGCATGAAACGATCATGGCGGGCTTTGAACAGCATTAGGAGACCGGCGAACTCTTGTTTGTCGACCAGTTCCTGCATGAGTGTGTCTGCCCATTCGTCGGCTTTGTCGTCGCCTTGAGTCGCCGCGCAGGTGCGTATCAGCGGCAGCATTTCTTGCACCGGAAAGGGTGAGTTCTCGAAAAGAGACAGGAACCGCTCCTCTGTCTGCGCGTAAGTGTTTGCTGGCTCCATGCTGTAGAATCCTTAGTGCGGGTGTAAAAAATTGCCGTCTTAAATAGCGCAGAAAATTAACAAATGAGTCAAATTTTGTAAAGAAGGTATTGCGACCACCAAGTGGACGCAAAGATGAGGGTAAAAAAGACAGGGTAAGCCTGATAGGGATGGTTCCCCGAACCGTCCGCCGACACCGCGCTATGCGGACGCCTCGGGGAGGCGTCCCTACCACCATCCACCAGTATCGCTGCGCGTTACTTATCGGTTTGAGGCGCAGCTTTGCTAGGCGCTAGGGGAGAGAAGCTAAGTTATGGGCAAGTTGTTTACAATCAATCCTGACTCCTGACTACTGGGTTCGATGCAACAAAGTTGAATCGAACCCGTAAACACAAATTCCTGGCTTGCCGGATACAGCTCATTGCAATATAGTTGAAAATTAATGAGAACGATCGGTGTCATTGCCAATTTTGAGAAAGAATGCGCGGTAGAGTCTATCCGGCATTTATCTTCAATGGCCAGCGGCATGGGGTTTGTTGTCTACGTGGAGGAGCGGGTAGCGGCGTTGTGCCCGTCGGAAAGGGTTTGCCCTGTATCCGAATTCTCAAATAACGGCGTGGAGACCGTTGTGGTGCTGGGGGGCGACGGTACGATGCTTGACGCCGCGCACAAGATCGCGAGCCAGAAGCTGCCGCTTATGGGTCTGAACATCGGCTCGTTGGGTTACTTGACCAGTGTTGAAGAACACCGTTTCGCAGAAGCTCTGCAACAGTTGCGCGAGAACCGCTATGACGTCAGTCTACGTTCCGCCCTGTCGGTTAAGATCGCGCACAAGACCGGTTCCGACGTGCGTCTGCCTGACGCTTTAAACGATGTGGTGATCAGCCGCGGTGCGTCCGGCCGAGCCGTTGCACTGGAACTGATGCTGGATGACAGACCTGTGACCCAGGTGTTGTGCGACGGGATCATCGTGGCAACGCCTACCGGCAGCACGGCCTACTCGCTTTCCACAGGCGGGCCGATCATGCTTCCCGACACTCCGGCTCTGGTGATCAGCATGATATGTCCACACACACTGACGTCACGTCCGCTGGTGATCCGCGACACGATGAAGATCACGATACAGGCGCTGTCGTGCGAGGTGCCGATGATCGTGAGCCAGGACGGCCAGGACGACGAGCCTTTCCATAATGGCGATTCGGCCGAGATACTTCGCAGTACCGAGGATATACCTCTGATTGAGCTGCACGGTTACAATCCGTGTGACGTTCTGCGTCGCAAATTGGGATGGGGCGGCCGCTGACACAAGGGTGTCAGGCGGCCGTACAGCCATCGCTTGCAGGCCTATGGCCTCAGCCGTTGCGGTTTTCGAAATCCTTCATGAACTCTGCCAGAGTTTGCACACCGGCGAGAGGGAAGGCGTTGTAGATGGAGGCGCGTATGCCGCCGACCGTGCGGTGCCCCTTAAGCTGTTTCATGCCTGCTTCGGCAGCCTGTTTTATGAACAGCGCCTCAAGCTCCTCCGTGGGCAGACGGAAGGTGATATTCATATCCGAACGGTATTCTTTGACCGCAGTGCCGCGGTAGAAGCTGGAAGCGTCTATGACATCATAAATCATCTGCGCCTTTTCACGGTTTTGCGCGTAAATTTTCTCCATGCCGGCCGTCTTCATCCAGCGGGTGATCAGGCACAACATGTAGATTCCGAAACAAGGCGGCGTGTTGTATAGAGAGTTGCTCTCGATGTGCGACTGGTAACGCAACATCGTCGGCAAGGTGATGTTGCCTTTAGCCGCGAACTCTTTGCGGATCGCCACAAGCGTCACGCCGGACGGGCCGAGGTTCTTTTGCGCCCCGGCGTAGATCATGGCGAACTTGCTGAAATCCAAGGGACGCGAGAGGATGTCGGAGGACATGTCAGCCACCAGCGGCGATCCTGTCTCGGGAATGGATTTGATTTGCGCGCCCGAGATGGTCTCGTTGGTCGTGATATGGCTGTAGACCGCGCCGGGTGTCCATTTCATCTCCGCGTCGGAGGGCATACGGGTGGGGATGTCCTTCTGGCAGTCGGCGGCGATATTAACATTGCCGATCAGGCGTGCCTGCTTGACGGCGCCAGCGCCCCAGGAGCCGGCGTTGACGTAATCGGCCACCTTCTCCCCGCCCAGAAAATTCATGGGCAACATGGCGAACTGCAGACTCGCGCCACCCTGCAGGAACAAAACAGCGTAATCATCGTTTAGCCCCATCAGTTCCCGGATGGTGGCAATGGCCTCGTTGTGGATGGCGTCATATTCCTTGCCGCGATGCGACATTTCCATCACGGACATGCCTGAACCTTTATAGTCAACCAGGCTGGCTTGTGCCTCTTGAAGCGCTTCCAAAGGCAGGATAGCGGGTCCTGCACCGAAATTATAAACTCGTGCCATATAACTACTCCTTAACCGTTTGGAACCGGAGGGTCGAGCATACAACGCACACTCCGGCTCATAAAAAATCACAATGATGCAACGATGCCGGGATATTGTCAATGACGCAAACGGTTTTTTGCCGGTCGCGCAGTCCGGCAGGTAAGCGCGGGATTGACCGTAACTCAGAAAAAGGGTTAAATTACAAATTATGAAACAGGGGAGGTGTGATGCGTTGGGCCTTTAAAATACTGGTCGTGGGGAGTGCGCTGCTTTCGGCTGGAATCTCTACGGGTTGCCGGAGCCTGAGTTTGCCGGGCATGTGCCGGTTTTTGCTGGGCGCCGCCGCGGAGGGGGAGGGCGAAACCGCGGCTGTCAGCGAGAGGGCGGAGGAATCAGATGCCGCCAGCGATTACGCACGAGGATGCGCATTGTTGTACGGTGAGGGGGTCGAGCATGACAGCGCAAAGGGATTGCGGTTTTTACGTGCCGCAGGGGAAGCCGGACATCTGAACGCACAGATCACGCTCGGCTTGCTTTTTCTTAAAGGGGGCGGGGATGTTCTCAAAGACGCTGCCGAGGCGGTCGCATGGTTGGAAAAGGCCGCAAGGCAGGGTAATGTCATGGCGCAGGGCAATCTGGGCGCGCTTTACCTGTCCAAAGACACTCTTGTCCGGGATCCAGAGGCGGGGGTGGTGTGGTTGAAGCGCGCTGGTAATGGCGGTGACGTCACGGCGCAGGCGGCACTTGGACTGATGTACGGCAAAGGCTATGTGGTGGCGCAGAACGACTCTGAAAGCGTGCGTTGGTACCAGATGGCGGCTGTGCAGGGAGATGCCGTCGCGCAGACCCATCTGGGCATAGCCTATTACAGGGGCCGCGGCATGGATCGCTCTTATGATGAGGCTTTGCGGTTTTTCCGTCTGGCAGCGGGACAGGGACAGGCTGCCGCCATGTCTAATCTCGGCGTCATGACCGCGAAAGGTGAGGGCGTGTCCAAAGATGAAAAGACCGCATTCGAATGGTTTCGTCTGGCGGCGGAAGCCGGAGACGATGACGGTCAGAGTAATCTTGGCGCGGCTTATCACCAGGGCGCAGGGGTCGAACAGAATTACACCGAGGCGCTGAAATGGTTCACGCGGGCGGCCGAGCAGGGGCACGCCTTGGCCCAGTTCCGTCTGGGATATATGTATGCGCGCGGCCAGGGTGTCGATGTGGATGAGAACAAGGCCATGCAGTGGATCGGCAAGGCTGCCGCCCAAGGCAATGCGTTGGCCGTGAAATGGCTTCAGGAGCAAGAG
>CAZKZI010000055.1:0-5922 GCA_964557205.1 uncultured Lentisphaeraceae bacterium | reverse complement strand
ATTCCGTTTAATTCCGTGCGCCGACCGGGCCGCCGTCGGTGGCCAGTGTTATGCCGGGGCTGTCTGGACGCAGCCGGTAGTCGCGGGCTCCGGGATTGACGAAAAGCGGCTCGGCGAACAATGAGGCGCAGTCAAGACCGGTAGCGGCCTGATAACTCTGGAAGTCGGCGGGGCCGAAATGGTCTTTTATCAGCCATCGGATGACATTCTTGCCAGCTTGCCAGTAAAGGTTGTTGTGCATCACAAGACCGTTGCGCCAGTCGCTGTCCATGCGCAGGCAAACCTCTGTTGAATTGGCGAAGATGTTGTTGCGCACCACAAAATTGGTTGTAGCCGAAGGACTGCGGTAGAACATCATGTGGGCGCCGTTTATGTCGGGGCGCTGTTTGTGAGACCAGCAGTATCCGGCATCTACGCAGGTGTTGTGTTCAAAAAGGATGTTTTCCGTTCGCGCAACCGCCGGCCGGTTCCAGAACTCGAAAGAGTATTCGGAGTTCCAGATCACGTTGTGCCGGTAGATGATGTTGATCTGATGCGAGTTATCGCTGTTGCCCTGATTGGTCAGGGCCGCATCGTAAACCTCCCAGATGCGGTTGTGCTCGACCAAATGATCTTCGGCAGCGCCCCAGAATTCGATGGCGTTGCCGTAGCGTACCGGGTACTCGTCCCCCTTGGCGTTCTTGCGCCATGCCTGCAGGCCGCCGCCGATCCAGCAAAGGTCGCAGTTGCGGATGGTGATGCGCCGGGTATAGCCGCCGCCGAATCCGTGCGCGGCACCGTAACGGATCATCAGCCCGTCATAAACCAAATCATGGCAATTGCCTTGGTTAACGATGTGTTGTGTCAAGGCCAGTTCCACGCTGTTGAACTTTTCCGCCGGATTCGCGTCGCATGCCAGAATCACCCTTTTTAACTCAGGGTCGTACCAGTAGTCGAGCGGCTCTTTGATATCTTCCTGCCGCCACTTCTTCACGCCCCAGCGCTCGCCGTGGTTTAAGATCAGTATGCCTACGTCGGCCGCCACGGGTTCGCAATGCTCAATGCTGGCCCGCCATATTCCCAGCGGGCTGAAGTCGAACACCGCGCCTGCTGGTATCATTCCGCCTAGATACAAGTGCAGATTTGCAGGCTCGGCCTTTTCATGCGCATATAGGATAATGTCTATGGTTTGCCATTCCGATCCGATTGTTGTATCGCCTGCTTTGCCCAGCATGCCGATGGTCCAAGGATGACGGTTAAGCATGATCTCGGCGGTCTCCATCTTGAACGGCAAGGTGGATCGGACGCGTATGCGGAACAGCAGGCAGTCGGACGTCTCCCTGATCTGCGGTCCCCAAAGCTGGATCAGATTCCTTCCTGTGCCCGGATTCTCGCAGGTCACCCGGTTGAACCATACTCCGCCTTCATTTGTGCGCCGGATGGTTCCCTTGGCCTCCTCCTGAAAGGAGGGGTTCCACATCGAGTCGGTCAAGTCCATAATCTGGTTGAATATTTTGGGTGCTCTTGGCGCGGTGGACCATACGCCGGGTCGCAGCTCCTGCCACTGGTCTGGGCGGTCGCGCGGGATAGAGCCTTGCAGGATCGGTTTAACGCCCTTACCATAAGCGCCGTAAAGGATCGGCGCGCCCGGCGCCCCGCGTTTGGAGAATAAACGGCCGCGCCATAAGCCACCTCGTTTAAAGAGAATCTTGTTACCCGGCACCAGCTCGGCTTTGTTCACGCGCTCAAGTGAACGCCAAGGATCCGCAGGCAAAAGACCCTCGGCGGTATCGTCACCCTTCTCGCTGTCGACATAAAATGTTGCCGGAACAGTTTTTTGCGCATGCGCACAGATGACGGAACCAAGCATGATAGCGGCTAACGCCATATTGATAATCATGAAACAATCCTCTGGAGCTGAAAAACACGTGTTACTGCAGGCTACTGGATGCCTGCCGTTGGAATCATACATCGGTTCAGTGCTCCTTTTCAACCGCCCGAATGAATCGGTTGCGATTTGTGGCCAGGGTTCAGGAGCTATGCGGGCGCATCGGGGAGGCGTCCCTGCCGTGCGATGCGTGTGCCTGGTAGGGATGGTTCCCCGAACCGTCCGCCGATACCGCGCTATGCGGGCGCCTCGGGGTGGCTAGCGAAGGTAACTTAAGCTCAAGCCAAAGTCCGCTCAAAGCCTTCTGTCTGTGTGTCGGGTAGTCTGCGGCCTGCCAGGACCGCAGGGATAATGTGTTCAGGATCAGTTCCTGTCGGTGACCATGATAGGTCGATGCGGAAATTGTCGAGATGCATTGAACCGAAACGTCTGGCGATACAGAAGGCTGACGAAAGCACGGTGATCCAGCGATTGTCGACCTTGTGGCAGATCATGCACCGCCCCCGGCGGTCGGTGAAAGTAAGACAGCCTATTTTTTTGCTGATACCGGAGGCTTTGTTACTGATGCCGTCTCCGCAGCAGGGGGCGGTTTCCGAAATGAAGAGCGGCGTGTGTCTGTAAACCGTGAGTTCGGGGAGTAGCGCCTCAGTGTCCTGTCCATGCTTGCCGTTGCCGATGGCGTCCATAAGCGAGACAGCATCGCTATATCCGATCTCAGGCGATAGCACAAAGCGGCCGCAACCCATTTCAGCCAGTTCTCGCGCCGCAAAATTGTTCAAGGCGTACAGGCTCCAGTCAGCGGAGACCGGACGCATACCGAACTCCGCGAGAATCTGCACACCGGCCAGATCGGCGCACTCCCATGCATCCCAGCCGTCGTCGATGAGTTTTCTGACGGTTGCTGTCAATGCACGAAGCTCGTGGCCGCGGGTCAGCAGTGGCAGGGCGAGCGTTACATTTCGTCTGTCGTCAGCGCCGCGTAAAGCATTGGCTGTGCCTTCAATTGTTGCCGCTTGATGATGGCCGATGTCGAGTACGATGTTGTCGATGCCGGTCAGGCATTGGTCAGACGGCAGCGGTGACCCCATCCGCAGCTTGACGGTCCAGGTGATGCGGCTTGGCAGCGGACGGTTGAGGGGAACCGTCCCTGCCTCCGCCGGTCGTGGCGCGTTAAAACCGGACGCTCCCAGGAGCGTGGCGCATTTCGCCAAGTGTGCCGCTTCCCAGGCGCGGGTAAGTTTTTCCAGCAGTGCACGCCGCACATCGTTCAGTTTTGAGGGCGGCGCATAGCATCCCGCCGGATCGTCAACCGTAAGCTTCCCGAGTTGCCAGTCAGTTTTACCCGTACGCGCGAAACATTTTCCGACCGCTTCACGAGTGTGTTCGGGCTGACGCGCAGGAGTTAACGATATTTCAAGCGCGGTTTCAACCGCAATGGCGCCACTGTCTGCTGTCGCTCGGGCTTTGATGCCGGTTTCCGACAAAGCGACCTCGATATCCGCGGGCCTGCCGATATTCAGGTCCGCTTCTCTTACGGAAGAGATGGCATAACGGCGACGCACGGCTTGCGAAGCCGCGCAGAAAACCGGTGAGCCTTGCGGCAGCGGAGGTATATCGCCCTCCGGCAGGGCGATCTCGACCGTGGTGTCGGAAGGTTGGGAGAGCACGGTATGGCGGTTGCCTGCCGGGCGCATGCGTATCGCCGCGAAGCCGAAGGGCTTGCCGCCCTCGGGCTGTTCCACCTGGATGCCGTCGTGTTTCTCCAAGGCGCGGTTGGTGGTCAAGCGCAACCAGCGTGTGCCGTCACGTTCACGGATAAGCTTTTGCACAGAACCGATCAAGGCACCGCGGTGTCCGATGAAACGCGTGTCGATGATCTTATCCGGCGCGGTGTCAATGTTGTCGGAGTAAAGGCGGGTCCAGGGACGGCTGAATACGGTTTGAAGATCTTGGATCAAAGCGCGCTCCTCTTCAGGAGTCAGCTTCCCGTCCAGTTTTCGGCGGTAATAGTCTGTGACGCACGCGACATACAGCGGACTTTTCATGCGCCCTTCGATTTTCAACGAACTCACACCAGTGGCGTTGACACGGTCAAGGATGGGGGCCAGGCACAGGTCGCGCATTGAGAAAGGGTAGTTCGCGTTTGGTGATCCGCAAGAAGATGTGTCGCTGAGAGTGAACGCTTCGCGGCAACAGTAAGCGCAGCGGCCACGGTTGCCGCTGCGGCCGCTGGTTATGGAAGAGAAGAGGCACAGCCCGCTCACGCTATAGCAGAGCGCGCCATGAATAAACACCTCGGTCTCAATGCCGCATGAGCGCGTGATCTCCTCCATTTCCTGAAGGGTGAGTTCCCGGGCAAGCACGACTCGGCGGAAACCCGCTTTGGCGAGGGCGCGGGCGCCGTAAAGGTTGTGTACCGCCATTTGAGTGCTGGCGTGCAGCGGCAGACGCGGAAAATGTGAGCGCACGATCCGGGCGATGCCCAAGTCCTGCACGATCACGCCGTCGGGCGCGAGGTCATCCAGCGCGTCCAGGATTTCGATGGCCTGAGCCAGCTCCTTGTCCAAAACCAACGTGTTGAAAGTGACGTAGATTTTTTTTGCAGGGCAGAAAGATCGGGCATATACCAGCAACGTCCGCAGGTTCGCAACGGAAAGGTTGTCCGCATCCGCGCGCGCTGAAAAACGCGGCAGGCCGAGATATGCGGCATCCGCGCCGTATTGGAAGGCGGCGAGGGCGGCATCGAAACTGCCGGCGGGCGCTAAAAGTTCAGGCGGCATTAATGTCCGCACGATTATATCTTCATCCAGACATTGCCTTTTTTGGATGAGGTCACGACCGCATTGATGAACTTCATGCCGCGCACGCCTGCCTCGACACCGGGGAAGTCAAGCTCTTCAGGCTTGGCTTTCCGCTTGGCATATTTGGCGCGGATAGTGTCGGCGAAGTTGACATAGTTATTGGCGAAAGCTTCGAGGAAGCCCTCGGGGTGGCCGCTCGGTATGCGGGTGCCGCGCGCCGCAGACTTGCTCTTTTCGGCGACATAACCGTTGCCCCGTTTCCAGATCTCCTCCGGCGCAATCTGGCTGAGCACGTGCAGGTGGTTGGGTTTCTCCTGACTCCACCAAAGCCCCTTCTTTTCGCCATATACCCAGATTTTGAGATTGTTCTCCTCGCCGACCGCGATCTGGCTGGCGTGGAGCAGGCCCTTCACCCCTTTCTCTAAATGGAGCAGCACGTTGCCGTCATCGTCAAGCTTGCGGCCTTTCACGAACGCTGTCAGATCCGCAAGCACTTCCGTGATTTTCAGGCCGGTGATATATTCAGCAAGGTTGGCGGCATGCGTGCCGATGTCACCCATTGCGCCGGCCGCTCCGGAAGTCTTGGGGTTGGTGCGCCACGATGCCTGCATCTGACCGGTCTTCTCGATCATTTGCCAGAGCCAGCCTTGGGGGTATTGCACAACGACCTTACGAAGCTTGCCGAGGTCGCCCTTCTTTACCATGTCTTTGGCCAATTTGACCATAGGGTAGGCGGTGTAGTTATGCATAAGGCCGAAGACGACGCCGGATTTTTTAACCAACGCTTCCAGATCTTCGGCTTCCCTCACCGTCAGCGTCATAGGCTTTTCGCACATTACGTTGAAGCCGGCCTTGATGCATGCCTTGGCGATGGGGTAGTGGGTGTGGTTGGGTGTGCAGACCGCGACGAAATCGACCCGTTCATTCGGTGGCAGGGCAAGTTCACCGGCGATCATTTCCCGATAAGTGCTGTAGACTCTTTTGGGATCCAGACCGAGCAATTTCCCTTGCTTCAGGCTGTTTTCAGGAACGACATCAAATGCGCCTGCGGTCAGCACGATCCCGCCGTCCATGCGCGCGGCTTTCCGGTGGACGTTTCCGATAAAAGCGCCGATGCCTCCTCCGACCTGCCCCATTTTTAGAATGCGCATAAAAGCTCTCCTTGAATAATGATGAAAACAATCAAATAATGATTTCTAGATTACATGGTTGCGCACTGGAATGGAAGCGAAAACCGCTTCTCATGCCGCGTCT
>CAZKZI010000054.1:0-18389 GCA_964557205.1 uncultured Lentisphaeraceae bacterium | reverse complement strand
TCAATTTTTATCTGCAAAATATTTTCGGTGTCATTAATTGTGACGCAACGCGTATCCCGAAAAACGCAAAGTTTTGGATTGAAGCGGGGGGCATACTGTCTTATCATAAAAATATGGATCGAAAGCTTTTTTAAACGGCGTTAAACCAGTTTTAGTTTGCTGCCGTATTGTACAAACAATAAGGAGGATGCGCGATGGCCAGAAATGTTACTCTGTTCACAGGTCAATGGGCTGACCTGCCTTTCAAGCAAATATGTGCCGACGCCAGTGATTTCGGATATGACGGCCTGGAGATTTGTTGCTGGGGCGACCATATCGAGCTGGACAAGGCGTCCAAGAGTAAGGCTTACTGCGAAGACAAGCGCGCCGTGCTCGAAGAGAACGGTCTGGGATGCTGGGCAATCTCCAACCATCTCTCCGGCCAGCTTGTTTGCGACAACATCGACGCGCGCCATTACGCTTTCGCCCCCGCCGCGCTCAAGGGTGACCCCAAAGCCGCCAGGAAATGGGCGATCGAGATGCAGAAGAAAGCGGCCAAGGCAGCCAAGAACTTCGGCGTCAAAGTGGTGAACGGGTTTACCGGCTCGCCAATCTGGCACCTGCTCTATTCTTTCCCGCCCTGCACGCCCAACCAGATCGCCAACGGTTATAAGGAGTTCGCCAAGACCTGGAAGCCGATTCTTGACGTGTATGCCGACAACGGCGTGCGCTTTGCGCTTGAGGTGCATCCCACTGAAATCGCCTTTGACATCGCTTCCGCGCAGCGTGCGCTTGAAGCGCTGGACGGGCATCCGGCCTTCGGCTTCAACTATGATCCCTCGCACTTGGGTTACCAGGGCGTGGACTATGTCAAGTTCATCCGCACCTTCCCGGACCGCATCTTCCATGTGCATATGAAGGATGCCTGGTGGGGTCACGGCGACGGCACGGTGGGCGTTTTCGGCGGCCACACGGAATTCGCCGACCCGCGCCGGTTCTGGGACTTCCGCTCGCTGGGACACGGCGATATCAACTTTGAGGACATCATCGTCGCGCTCAACGACATCAAGTACCAGGGGCCGCTCTCGGTGGAGTGGGAAGATTCCCGGATGGACCGTTGCCACGGGGCGCGGGAAGCCTGTGATTTTGTCAGGTCCGTTGACTTCACGCCGAGCGCCATCGCGTTTGACGCGCAGTTCGACCAGTAAGGGGGTGATCATGGCTAAAGTTACGTTTAAAGGCAGTCCGGTCGCGACGATCGGCGATCTGCCTGCGGTCGGTGCCGCGGCGCCGGCATTCACATTGGCGGGCAAGGATTTGTCCGATGTCACGTTGGACGATTTCACCGGCAGGACAGTTGTGCTGAACATCTTTCCCAGCATCGACACTCCGGTGTGCGCGGCATCCGTGAGGCGTTTCAACGCGGAGGCTTCGGCGCTTGGCGAAACTGTCGTGCTGTGCGTTTCGGCGGATCTGCCCTTCGCGCACGGGCGTTTCTGCTCGGTCGAGGGGTTGGATAAAGTCGTGTCGCTGTCGGTGTTCCGCGCTCCTGAGTTCGGGCGGGTTTACGGAGTGTCGATCAGCGAAGGGCCGCTGCGCGGCCTGCTGTCCCGGGCCGTCGTGATCATAGACGCTACCGGCACGGTTAAATACACCCAGCAGGTTGCGGAGATCGCCGAGGAGCCGGATTATGAGGCGGCCTTGCGCGCTTTAGCCAGCTAAGGAGTACCAGGTATGCTGTCGCGCGTTTATTCCGGTGCCATATACGGGGTCAATGCCTACGCGGTAGAGATAGAGGTCAACGCCGGCCGCGGCGACTCGCAGTTCGTGATCGTCGGGTTGCCGGACGCGGCCGTGCGCGAAAGCAAGGACCGCGTCTGCACGGCCATGAACAACTCCGGTTTCCGTCCGGTCTTTGGCCGGACGACTATCAACCTCGCGCCTGCCGACATCAAAAAGGAGGGTCCGGTCTTTGACCTGCCCATCGCCGCGGGGCTGCTGGCCGCCACCGGCGCGGCGGAGTTGCCGGAGCTTGACAGTTTCGCCATGATCGGCGAGCTGGCGCTCAGCGGCGAGGTGCGGCGCGTGCGCGGGGTGTTGCCGGTGACGCTCGAAATGCGGCGGCAGGGGAAGCGCGGCATACTGGTGCCAGCCGACAACGCCGAAGAGGCCGCAGTCGCTGACGGCATTGAAGTATATCCCGTGCGCCATCTGCGCGAAGCCATCGATTTTCTGGCAGGCAAGCTCATGCTGCACCCGCTGAAGGTCAACATCGCCGACCTGATAGCGCGCGAGCGGCAGCACACCGAGGATTTCGCCGACGTCAAAGGCCAAGAGACCGCCAAGCGTGCGATCGAGGTGGCGGTCAGCGGCGGCCACAACATCTTGATGATCGGCAGTCCAGGCGCGGGCAAGACCATGCTGGCGCGCCGTATCGCCTCAATTCTGCCGGAAATGACGCTGGAGGAGGCGCTGGAGGCCACGCGCGTACACAGTGTGGCCGGCACGCTCAAGAGTCATCAGGCTCTGGTGCTGCACCGCCCCTTCCGCGCGCCGCACCACACCATTTCGGATGCCGGGCTGCTGGGCGGCGGCACCCACCCGCTGCCGGGCGAGGTTAGCCTGGCGCATTGCGGCGTACTGTTTCTGGACGAGCTGCCCGAGTTCCACCGCAATGTGCTCGAGGTTTTGCGCCAGCCGCTGGAAGACGGCCATGTCACCATATCCCGTGCCGTGGCCACGCTGGACTTTCCCTCGCAGTTCATTCTGGTGGCGGCCATGAATCCCTGTCCCTGCGGGTACGCCGGCGATCCCAAGCGCGAGTGCCGTTGCAGCTCGCAGAAGATACAGGCTTACCGCAACAAGATTTCTGGTCCGCTGCTAGACCGCATCGACATCCATATCGAGGTTCCGCCGGTGCGCTACCATGACCTCAGCTCGCTGGCGAACGGCGAGCCTTCGGAGATGATCCGCCAGCGTGTCGCGGCGTGCCGCCAGATACAGATCGAACGGTTCAAGCGGCTGTCGCGCGTGAACTGCAACGCAGGCATGGCAACGCGCGAGGTGCAGAAGTACTGCACGCTAAGCAATGACGCCGCCGAACTGCTCAAGATGGCCATGAGCGAGCTGAATTTCAGCGCGCGGGCTTATGACCGCATCGTCAAAGTAGCGCGCACGATCGCCGACATGGCCGGTTCCGACCGCATCGGGCCGGAGCACATCTCCGAAGCGATCCAGTACCGCTCGCTCGACCGCATGATGTGGATCTAGCTATTGGCGATTGGGGCTATTTCGCTTCCGGGATGCCGCAGGCCTGCATGGCGGCGAGCAGGTGCGCACGGGCGTCCAGATAATCTTTCGCTCCGACATACTCCAGCACCAGCGGCGCGTGCGGCGTGTGCTGTGCCGCCAGGGTGACGAAACGCCGGTAGTCGACATCGCCCTTTCCGGCGGCGACGCCGCGGCTGGTGTGGTGTTTGCGGTCCTTGGCGTGCAGGCAGTCAATCCACGGCGCGAGCTGATTGAACATCTCGTCCAGATCGTTCAACTCGATCAGGTTGGCCGGGTCGAGCAACACGCGCAGGCGCGGCGAGTTCAGCTCCTCCATGAAGAGCCGCACACGCTTGGCGCTGGCGAAGAAGCTCTGAAAATAGGGCTCGAACAATATCTTTGCGTCGTGTTTGGCCGCTATTTCGTCCAGTCTGCGCGCGGTCGCGATCATGCGCGGCCACACAGCGTCCTGAAATTCCAGCGGCACGCGCGGCGCGGGCACGGTAGCATCATAGAAGTGGCCTGCTTCGTTGATGAAGGTGCGCACATTCATGTGGCCACCGACCTCCATCATGGCCTCAAAGTAGGCCAGGTTGGCGTTCACCTCCGATTCGTCGGGGTGGATCAGGTTGGTGTACACGCCGAGGCTGTGAATCTCCAGCCCGGCGTCGCGGTAGGTCGCGGCGATTTCCCGGCAGCGTTCCGGGGTCAGGCTGGAGAGGTCGGCGCGGCCATTGAACTTCCAGAACTTGCTGTCGGTCTGCGACAGGAACAACTGCACGGTCGTGAATCCCGCGCCTGCCAGTTCCTTGGCCAGCGCGGCGTTGGTGTAGTCGGGAAAGCCGAACGTCACGATGCCGACTTTAAGCCCGGGCTTGGCTGCCTGACCCGTCGCACTGTTAGCGGCGGCGGCCAGGCGGCAGGTCGCCGCCGCACCGATTATGGATTGGAGACAGCGGCGGCGGGAAACGACGGATCGTATCGGATTCATAGTTGTTGTCGGTTCTTTCTTGTGTGCGGCTGCCGCGTCAACCTTTGTCGCGGCTCCAGCCTTCGATCAGTTTGCTCGCGCGGTCTTTGCCGCCCAGCCCGAAAGCCAGGCCCAGCGCGAGCGCGCTGCCGCCCAGCAGCGCGCCCAGCGCTATCATGACAATTTCATTGCCCACGCCGAGCTGCTCAAGCGCCATGCTGACTCCCAGAAGTATGACGGAGTAACGAGCCACGATTGAGAGCATGCCGGCATTGGCGTGCGAACCCAGCGAATGGGATACCAGCGAACCGACATACTTGCCCAGGCTGAGGGCGGCCAGCAGGATCACCAGCCCGACCACCAGGTTCGGCAGATACTCGACCACGCGGCGTATCAGGTCTGCCAGTTGGCTGAAGCCCAGCGAGGCAGAGGCCTGTTGCGCTGTGATAAGTATGATCACCACCGCCACGGCTGCGGCGACCAGGCCGGAAGGCGGCATCTGCCCCTCTTTAGTTTCCAGGAAGGCTAGGCCCAGACGCTTGGGCAGGGCATCAAGACCAACGCCGCTAAGGAAGGTCTCAACCATCGAACGCACCACTTTGGCCACGACACAGCCGATTATGACGATTATCAACGCCACCATCAGGGCCGGTATGGCCTCGAGGATGTTTTGCAGGGTGGCCTTGATGGGATCGGAGATGGCCTTGATCGCCAGGCTGTCGACGGCCTGCGCCAGGATGGGAATGAAGATGAAGAAGTAGGCGATCTTGGAAACAATGCTTGATAGTTTGTTAGCTCCCAAAACTTTGCCAAGACCCAGTTTCTCCGCGCCTGCGTCCGCGCCGCTGGCGGCCAGGAAGTTGCAGACGACCTCGCGCACGATAGTGGCCACGATGCGTCCAACGATCAGGATGATCGCGGCGGCGAACAGGTTGGGCAGGAAGCCCAGCGCCTTGGAGAGCATGTCCTGCAGCGGATAGACCAGCGCCTGCTGGCCCAGCGCTTGCAGGAAGGGCGGCACGCCGAAAAGCAGGATGACGTAGAACAGCAGCTTGCCGATCATGACGCTCGGCGTCACAGCCTGGCCTTCTCCCTGCGGCATGGCGAGATGCTTGCCGAAACGGGCGTCGAACTTCATGGCATTCAGCGTACGGGTGACGGCGGCGCGAGCTAGAGCCGCGATGACCCAATACAGGAAGAGGATCGCTGCGGCCTTGATCAGGCTCGGCACCGCCCCGACGATACGATCCAGCACATTCTGTAGCGGGCCTGCCACCATGGCGAGGTTGAGTGCGTTAAAAAACGCCACAAATCCGAACAGGATGAAGAACCACTTGACGGCGCATCCGGCTAGACCAGCCAGAGATCGCGTGCCGCCGTCAGCCTTTTTTAGGAGACTATCCAAGCCCCAGTCGCGAACGGCGCGCTCGTCGATGCTGGTCAGACTCAGCAATTTTCGCACGCAGGCGCCGGCCAGCTTGCCGACCAGCCAGAAGGCTAGCAAGAGGACGATGGCCTTCAACACGCCGGGCAGAGCCGCGGCCAGTCGCTGCGCGGCAGGCAGCATTACGTCCTGCCAAAGTTTGCGTCCCTGGCCAACGGCACTGCGACTGCCTGTGCGCAGCGAGCCGCCGAGTTCCGAGGTGGCCTCGCCCAGCGCCTGGACGCTCTGGCGTCCCGTGGCCAAGACCCCTTGCGAAGCCCCGGTGTTCTTTTCAATGGCCGTATTGATATCGGCGGTATTTGACTCCTGCGCATAGGCTGCTGGCAGGCTGAGCGCGAGAGCGACAATCAAGCTGGCAAGACCATTTACGGGCACATTCATTGCTTTGTGCTTAGTCATGGAAATATATCCTTTCCAATTTACTAAAACGACAAGCACAAACGACCCCATGCCGAATGTGTGTCGTTTAACAACGACGAAATAATATCAAAAACGCACCTTTCAGGCAAATGCTAAATTCGCGGGTTTGGGGCTGTGAATGAAGCCCGACAGTTGGGTATGCAACGGAAGATTTTCCGGAAAGCTGGCACTCTCTGGATGTTACGGTCGAGGTTGAGGCCAAGGCTAAAGAGGCGGCCGTGGCTCGTCTGGGGCATAGTTTAGCGCGCAAAGGCACGGTGATATGGCCGGGGTAACGTGGCTCAGGCTAAATCCGTGTCGCTCGTAAACTCGCTATCCAGCAGAAATTCGGTGTCGCCACCCGGCAGTTCCTGCACATCCCGCAGTTTGCGGCTCACGGCCCGCGATCTGACCTGAACCTTCTCCAGTCCCTCAGAGGCTTGAAGCAGTTTTTTATGGACCGCGTCCAGGACCTCGCCGTATTTCTGCCATTCGGTCTTGACCGCGCCGAGCAGGTTCCAGACCTCGCTGGAGCGTTTCTGAATCGTCAAAGTGCGGAAGCCCATCTGCAGGCTGCTCAAGAGAGCCCAGAGGGTGGTCGGGCCCGCTATGACCACACGTTGCTCGCGCTGAAGAATTTCTATCAGGCCGCTGCGGCGAATCACCTCGGCATATAGCCCCTCGACCGGCAGGAAGAGGATGGCGAAATCCGTGGTCTTGGGCGGGTTAAGGTATTTTGAGCTGATGTCGCTGGCGCAGGTTTTGACGCGCGCCTCAAGTTGTTTGCCTGACGCCTCGACTGCGGCGGCGTCTCCGCGTTCCTGGGCTTCGAGCAGACGCTGGTAGTCCTCCATCGGGAATTTAGAGTCGATCGGCAGCCAGACCTGTTCTTCCCGGTCGTCGCTCTGTCCGGGCAGGCGCACTGCGAACTCGACCCGTTCACCGGCCTCTTTGGTGGCCACGTTAGTCGCATACTGCTCCGGATTCAGCACCTGCTCCAGCAGCATGCCGAGCTGGACCTCGCCCCAGATGCCGCGGGTCTTCACGTTGGAGAGCACCTTTTTCAGGTCGCCGACGCCCGAGGCCAGTGTTTGCATTTCGCCCAGACCCTTGTGGACCTGTTCCAGACGTTCGCTGACTAGGCGGAAGGATTCGCCCAGTCTTTTCTCGAGCGTGCCCTGCAACTTCTCATCTACGGTCTGTCGCATCAGTTCGAGTTGCTTGGCGTTGTCCGACTGCATGCTCTGCAGCCGCCCATCCAGCGTCTGCCTCACCGCCTCCATACGGGTTTCATTAGCCTCCGAGAGCTGGGATATCTTACGCGTCATGTTTTCCAGTTGGCGTTCTTGGGCCGCGGCCATCTCCGCGAGCCGCGCTGTGACGGTATCGCCGAAAGCGCGCAGTCCGTCGGTCGACTCCTGGCGTTGGTCGCGGGCGGCCTTGGCCTGCTCCTCTCGGTTGCGCGCCACCTCGTCGCGGACGGCGCGCTCGGTGCGTTCAAGGTCTTTTTCAAATAAATCCAGACGTTGCGTCCAGTTGCTGTCGTCAGGGCGCGCGGTTTTTTTAAGCAATAGCAGTAGCAGTGCCAAAGCCGCGCCGCTGAGCAAGATTGTAACTATAAGCATGATATCTGTCATTGCCGCACCCCGATTCCTTTATTGTTGGCTGATAGTATACCCTGATATCGCCGTTCTTGCAATCCGCGCTGGCGCGTGCTATTTTCCGTGGCCTATATCAGGGGTGATTCCTGCGATATAGACGAGAACAGAAACCTGCTGATAGCCGGATACAGAGGTTCGTCCACTAACATCATGGGGCTGCCGCAAGAGACAATGAGAGACTGGTTGGCGCGCAACGGACTGCTGTGATGGTGTTGCGCGGGACTAAAAAGTTTTTACACTGGGTTGACAGAATCGGGGGCTTTCGATAATCTTATCCGGTTTCCTTTTTTACGGGGGTTAGGTTTCCGGGAAAAGGGAACAGGACATTGGCAAAGTTAGGGAACTTCTGCACGATGGTTCTGGGTTATCGGCCCGGGGCTTATTGGGTTAGGGGTTCTTTGCCCCCATGCGGGGATGGACTAGGCCAACATAGCTCAGTTGGTAGAGCACTTCCTTGGTAAGGAAGAGGTCAGCAGTTCGATTCTGCTTGTTGGCTCCAGCTTTGTAGATGGTAGTTTTGTTACACCTCACAGGAGAACAGAAAAATGGCGAAAGAGACATTTGTCCGCGAAAAGCCTCACGTCAACGTCGGCACGATCGGCCACGTCGACCATGGCAAGACAACGCTTACAGCAGCGATAACCAAAGTTCAGGCGCTCAAAGGCTTTAACGCGCCGATCAGTTACGACCAGGTCGCCAAGGCTTCCGAGTCTGCCGGCCGTCGTGACTCCACCAAGATTCTGACGATTGCCACTTCGCATGTGGAGTACGGTACGCCGAACCGCCACTACGCGCACGTCGATTGTCCGGGTCATGCCGACTATGTTAAGAACATGATCACCGGCGCGGCGCAGATGGACGGCGCGATCGTGGTTGTGAGCGCGGCCGACGGCCCGATGCCGCAGACCCGCGAGCACATCCTGCTGGCCCGTCAGGTCGGCGTTCCGGCGATCGTGGTGTTTCTCAACAAGGTAGACCTGGTTGACGATCCCGAGCTGCTCGATCTCGTCGAAATGGAGGTTCGCGAGCTGCTTTCCAAGTATGATTTTCCTGGCGATGACATCCCGATCGTGCGCGGTTCGGCTCTGCCGGCCACCAAGGTCACGAGTTCGGATGATCCTGCCTGCGAGTGCATCACCAAGTTGATGGAGGCTCTGGACTCCTACATTCCTGAGCCTGAGCGTGTGTTGGATAAGCCTTTTCTGATGCCGATTGAAGACGTGTTCTCGATCGAGGGGCGCGGCACGGTGGTGACCGGGCGCGTCGAGCGTGGCATTGTCAAGGTCGGCGAGGAGATCGAGATCATCGGTCTGCGTCCGACGGCCAAGACGACCTGCACGGGCGTGGAAATGTTCCGTAAGCTGTTGGATCAGGGGCAGGCCGGCGACAACATCGGCTGTCTGCTGCGCGGCACCAAGAAAGAAGATGTCGAGCGCGGTCAGGTACTGGCCAAGCCCGGCTCGATCACGCCGCACACTGAATTCGCCGGCGAGGTTTACGTCCTCAGCAAGGAAGAGGGCGGACGCCATACGCCTTTCTTCAAGGGGTACCGCCCGCAGTTTTATATCCGCACGACCGATGTCACGGGTGACATCACATTGCCCGAGGGCGTTGAGATGGTCATGCCCGGCGACAACATCTCGATTGTCGTTAAGTTGATCTCGCCGGTCGCGTTGGAAGACAAGATGCGTTTTGCTATCCGCGAGGGCGGACGCACGGTCGGCGCCGGAACAGTCACGAAAATTGTCAAATAACAAGCTGACTCCTGTGAGCGTGTCCCGTACGGTGGTGTGCGCACCATCGCACTGGGCACGGATTTTAAGTGAGCAGGCTGAAGCAGTGAGGCGGATATGCCGAGAGAATTAGCGATTATGGCGTGTACGGAGTGCAAGCGCCGCAATTACACGACGACCCGCAATAAGCGGACGACACCGAACCGGCTTGAGATCAAGAAGTTTTGCCCGTTCGAGAAGAAGCACACGTTACACCGGGAAACCAAGTAGTTTAATGAATCATTAGGCCAGTAGCTCAATTTGGCAGAGCACCGGTCTCCAAAACCGGTTGTTGGGGGTTCGAGTCCCTCCTGGCCTGCCAGTTTTGAAGGTGTCATCCGGTCATCTATGGACGGTAGAATAGCGCAAGAAGCACAGCCGGCGAAACACGGCGGCCGAAAGGGTTGAGGGAATGAGCAAAGGGAAACAATTTATACTGAGTCTGCTCTCGTATTTGGGCGAGGTGGGCATTGAGTTCAAGAAGATCTCTTGGCCTGACCGGAAGGAACTGGTCGATTCAACTCTGGTGGTCATTTCCTTTATCATGATTCTAGCCGTGGTGATACTCTGCTGCGACAAGACAATCATGTTTTTTCTACAGTTGGTGCACGCATAACGACGGAGGCGGCCATGATGAAGCAATGGTTTGTTTTACATACGCTGACCGGGCAAGAACAGAAGGTCAAGCGCTCGGTTGAGATCCGCGCCAAGATCGAGGAAATGGATGATTATATCGGCGAGGTCATTATTCCCACCGAGAATGTCTCCGAGGTTAAGAACGGCGTCAAGAAGACCGTGACACGCAAATTTTTTCCAGGGTATGTTTTCATTAACCTTACCCTGTACGACGATTCCAAAAACATGCTGGAGCCGACCTGGCGGTTTCTCAAGGCGACACCGGGTGTGATCGGCTTTATCAGGGGCAAGCGCCCGATGCCGCTTTCCGTTGCCGAGGTTGACGCGATCGTCAATCAGGTGGCAGAGAAGAAAGAAAAGGTCAAGCCCAAGGTTCAGTTCGAGCCGGGCGAGACAGTCAAGATCATCGACGGGCCGTTCATGAGTTTCAGCGGTGCCGTGGATGAAGTGGATCCCAACCGTGGCAAGCTGAAGGTCTCTGTTGCGATCTTCGGGCGTACAGCCCCGGTGGAACTGGAGTACTGGCAGGTAGAGCGCGCGGTCAACGAGAACGCGTAGCGATGCCGTCGGGCAGTGTCGCTTTAATTTTAATGCGGCGACAGTTCGTCAAATGCGGTCCGTCCGTACCGGTGGGGATGCCGGGAGGGCTGCGAAAGACAAGGTGATAAAATGGCTAAAAAGGTCATGGGTACCGTTAAGTTGCAGATTCCCGCGGGCGCGGCGAATCCAGCTCCGCCTGTGGGTCCGGCATTGGGCGCGCAAGGTGTGAACATTATGATGTTCTGCAAAGAGTTCAACGCCAAGACGCAGGACAAGGCCGGTCTGATCATTCCCGTGGTAATCACGGTGTATGCTGACCGCAGTTTTTCTCTGGTTTTCAAAAGCCCGCCAGCTTCTGCTCTGCTTAAGCAGGCGGCTGGGCTGGCTAAAGGATCCGGCGCACCCAACCGCGATAAGGTCGGCAAGGTTACGCGCGAGCAGATCTGCAAGATCGTCGAGCTTAAGAAGGCGGATCTGAACACGACGGACGAGGCGGCCGCGGTACGTATGATCGAAGGCACCGCCCGCAACATGGGTATCGAAGTGGTTGACTGATAAAGGGGACACGGATCATGGCAAAACATGGAAAAAGGTATATCGATGCCCAAAAAAAGATCCCGACCACATTGGTGAGTCTGGAAGAGGCTATCGCTTTTGTTAAAGCGAACGCGGGCGCAAAATTTGACGAGACCGTCGAGGTCGCAATGCATCTCGGCGTGGACATAAAGAAGTCGGATCAGACGGTTCGCGGCACGGTGACACTGCCGAACGGAACCGGCAAGAATGTGCGGGTGGTTGTTTTCGCGGCCGGGACCCACGCTGACGAGGCCAAGGCGGCCGGCGCGGACGAGGTCGGGTATGAGGATCTGATCGAGAAGATAAAGAACGGCTGGACCGATTTTGACGTGGCGATCGCCACGACTGATGCGATGAAGGAAGTACGCAAGATCGCCCGCGTTTTGGGCCCGCGCGGCCTGATGCCCAACCCTAAGACCGGTACGGTGACGAATGATGTCGCGGCGGCCGTCAAGGCCTCCAAAGGCGGCAAGGTGGATTTCCGCATGGATCGCACCGGCAACGTCTGCGTCATGTGCGGCAAGCGCAGCTTTGATGACGACAAGCTGGTCGAGAACATTCGCGTTATCGTGGATGCGGTGAAGGCTGAGCGTCCCGCCGGCGCCAAGGGTGTTTTTGTGCGCACTCTGACCGTCAGCTCGACCATGGGAGTGGGCGTGCATGTGCTCGTCAAGGAGTTTGAATAAACAGAGAGGCTGATGCAATGAGAACCGAAAAAATTTCGATTTTGAATGAAGTCATAGAATGCGTCAAAGCTTCCGACTTCTGTTTCGTGCTGAACTACGGCGGCCTCAAGGTCACGCAGCTCACCGATTTGCGGCAGGCGCTCGCAAAGTTGGACGCGCGGGCCATGGTGGTCAAAAACACCTATCTGTCCAAGATCGCGGAGGACTTGGGCTGGGCCGGCGTGGCGTCTATGTTCATTGGTCCGACGGCGATCGTGACCGGCACTGGCGATGTCACGGAGGTGGCGAAGGTGCTGGTGGAATTGGCCAAGAAAAGCGGCAAGGCGGAGGTAAAGGGCGCAACCATGGACTCCGTGACGCTTAGCGCGGCGGATGTTGTGGACTTGTCGAAGCTGCCCTCAAAGGATACTATGCGCGGCATGTTGTTGGGTACGTTTATGGCACCGGCCACAAGCCTGGTGCGCGTGCTAAACGCCCCGCTGCTTAACGTGCTCTATGCTCTAAAGGCTTACGAGGATAAACAAAACGGATCTGCGGCATAAAAGTGTCGTAAAAACCCGGGTTACCGGGTGTCGGCGGGTGTCGGCGCCCGACATGGCCGGAAACGGCCGTGTCCGCTTGTTGAGCGGGGCAACCCGCGGGTACCCCGCCCGCGATTGACGCGTGCGGTTGCACATAAGAGGAAGAGAAAAATGACAAACGAAGAAGTGATTGATTTTCTGAGCAACCTTTCGGTGCTCGAGATCTCCAAACTGGTTAAGGCCTTGGAAGATAAGTGGGGCGTTACCGCCGCCGCTCCCGTGGCAGTTGCCGCCGCTCCGGCCGCCGCAGCTCCGGCTGAAGAGCAGACCGAATTCGATGTTATCCTAACGGACTTCGGTGCCAACAAGATCAGTGTGATCAAGGAAGTTCGCGCCATCACTGGTTTGGGCCTGAAGGATGCCAAGGACTTGGTCGAAGCCGCTCCGAAACCGGTTAAGCAGGCTGTCAGCAAGGACGAGGCCGCCAAGCTCAAGGAGCAGATCGAGAAGACCGGCGCCAAAGTTGAAGTGAAATAAGCTTTGCGGCGGGTTTGATTTTTGGGGCTGCCTGTCTGATGACCCAGGCAGCCCCCTTATCCGGCTGAAGGCGGTAGTGCCGACGTGCCGGAGAGCCCGAAAGGTCATCGGTTTCAGAGGCGTCAAAAGAGAGACAAACCGTACCCGATCAGCGTTTGCCGCAAAACACAGCCGAAGTGTGAATCAGTTAACAAAGTGGCCGCTTACCACACTTCTTTTCATAACCGGCTGTCCCCAAATCGCGTAATGCTTGTCGGCGGGCCTCAAGAGCAATTCTTGAAGTGCGGGGTTTTTTAATTGATGGTATTTTTTAAAAACACGACCTGGAGGTAGGCAATGGTTGACCGTAAAGTTTTTGGCAAGCTGAAAGCCGTTATTCAGCCGCCCAACCTGATTGAGATTCAGACGAAGTCCTACATGGACTTTCTGCAGCGGGACGTCGTTCCGGGCAAGCGCGAAGAAAAAGGGCTCCAGGCGATTTTTCATGAAGTGTTTCCTATTGACAGTTACGACGGCAGATACACGCTTGATTTTGTCAAGTATGAGATTGGCGCGCCAAAAACTGACGAGCTGAACGCACTGGCCGATGGAAATACTTATGCGGCTCCCCTGCACGCCACTTTCCGCCTGAAAGACGGTGACGAGATGCGCGAGGAAGACGTGTACATGGGTGAGGTGCCGCTGATGACCAGAGACGGCTCGTTCGTCATCAATGGCGCTGAACGCGTGATTGTTTCGCAGTTGCACCGCTCCCCAGGAATCTGTTCCGAGCAGGCCCAGCATCCCAATGGGCAGACTTTGTTCTCTGTACGCATCATTCCTGATCGCGGCTCGTGGATCGAGATTCAGTTCGATTCCAGCGACATCATGTGGGTTTACATGGATCGCCGCCGCCGCCGCCGCAAGTTTTACGCGACGACTTTTCTGCGCACGTTGGGCTATGGCACGGACGACGATATACTCGCCCAGTTTTACGATTTCAAGACGTTGATGGTCAAGAAGTCCTATACGGCGGAGACGCTGGAAACGCTGGTGATGAAGGACGATTTGATTGATGTCGAGTCGCAGGCTGTGCTGGCTCGGCGCTACGATCCGATCACGCCGGCGCTGCTTGAACAGATAGCAGTGACCGGTTTTGAAAAGATTGAAGTTGTTGATGTTTCCGTTGATGAGGGTGTTCTGATCAAGACCTTGCGCGAGGACGCCAAAGCTGGCATCCACTCTGAAGAAGAGGCCCTCAAGGACATTTACAAGCGACTGCGCCCTGGCGACCCGGCCACGTCGTCCAACGCCAAAACTTTGCTGAAGCGGCTTTTCTTTGAGCCGCGGCGTTATGATTTGGGCAAGGTGGGGCGGCATAAGATCAACCAGAAGCTCGGCTTGTCCGGCAGGGTGCCAGAGGATCTGCGTACGTTACACGATAGCGGCATAGAGGTGATCGAGGCCATCAAATTGCTGTTGCGTATTTATGTCGGCAAAGATCAGGTTGACGATATAGATCATTTGGGAAGCCGCCGTATCCGCACTGCCGGAGAGTTGCTTGAAAACCAGTGCCGCGTGGGGCTGGCGCGCACGGAGCGCCTGATACGCGAGCGTATGCAGCTTTTCGATCCGGCCAGCGGAGTGCTTGCACCTGCGCGGCTGGTCAACAGCAAGTCGCTGTCGGCGGTTGTGCAGGACTTTTTTGGCCGCAGCCAGCTCAGCCAGTTCATGGATCAGACCAATCCGTTAAGCGGGTTGGCGCACAAACGCCGTCTTTCGGCTCTCGGCCCGGGCGGTCTGAGCCGTGAGCGCGCCGGTTTTGAGGTGCGCGATGTACACTCTTCGCATTACGGCAGGATCTGCCCGATCGAGACGCCGGAAGGCCCGAACATCGGACTGATCTCCTCTCTGGGCATTTATGCGCGCATTAACGAGTATGGCTTTATTGAAAGTCCTTATCGCGTGGTGCGTAACGGTAAGGTAACCAAAGAGGTGAAGTATCTCTCTGCCGACAAGGAAGAGAACTTTGTTATCGCGCAGGCCAATTCAGAGCTTAATCCGAAGGGCGGTTTTGTCTCTGAGCGTGTCACCTGCCGTTACAAGACCGAGTTTGAAGATGTGGACCGGGCCAAGGTTGAGTACATGGATGTCTCGCCGATGCAGGTGGTGTCGATCGCTGCGGGCTTGATTCCGTTCTTGGAGCATGACGATGCCAACCGGGCCTTGATGGGCGCGAACATGATGCGCCAGGCCGTGCCGCTGCTTAGGGCGGAGCGCCCGTATGTGGCGACCGGACTGGAGATGCGCACCGCCGAAGATTCCTGCGTGACGGTCTTGGCGGAGGAAGGCGGCATAGTGGCATATGTATCGGCTAGCGAGATCATTGTCACACCTGACGGCAAGATGCCTTCCGGCAAGGCCAAAAAGGCCGAGGGCGGGAAGGTCGTCGGACGCTACCCCTTGCAGAAATTCCGCCGTTGCAATGCGGGCACCTGTTTTAATCAGAAGCCGGTTGTCAAGATCGGACAGACTGTTAAGCAAGGCACTGTGCTGGCGGACGGCCCCGCCACCAGCAAAGGCGAGCTGGCGCTGGGCAAGAACCTGCTGGTGGCCTTCATGCCTTGGGCAGGCTATAACTTTGAAGACGCCATCCTGGTAAGCGAGCGTGTGGTGCGTGATGACATTTTCACCTCGATTCACATTCAGGAATTCGAGGTCGGCGCCCGTGACACCAAGCTCGGCCCGGAAGAGATCACGCGCGATATAACCAACGTCGGAGAAGAGGCGCTGAAAAACCTCGGTGCTGACGGTGTGGTCAGGATAGGCGCAGAGGTGCGTCCCGGCGATATTCTGGTCGGCAAGATCACGCCCAAGAGCGAAACAGAGCTGGCTCCGGAAGAGCGGTTGCTGCGCGCGATTTCTGGCGAGAAGGCCGCAGATGTGCGCGACACATCGTTAACGGTTCCGAGCGGCGTTTACGGGATTGTGATGGATGTCAAGGTTACGTCGCAACAGGATGTGCGTCGCCCGTTCCTATCGCTGTCGGTCTCGCCGGAAGAGAAGAAGGAAGTTCGGGACGTCGAAGCAGAGCGCAAAAAGAAACGCATTGCGTTGGAGGATGAGCTGACCACCGCGTTGAGCAACATTTTGCTTGGCGAAAAGATTCCGCTAGACGTTCTAGATGTGGAGTCAAACGAGATCATCATTCCGGCTAACCGTAAGATTACAAAGACGCTGCTTGCCAAACTGGCCAAAGTTCACAATCACATCCAGATCGAAAACAGCCCGGTGCAGCAGAAGATCGAAGAGATCATCAATGGTTTTAGCGCCAAGTTTGAAGATATGGATGAAAGCAACAGCAAGGGAGAGTTTGCCGAAGTCGACGGCATCATCGATGAGGGTGGGGTGATCAAGCAGGTGCGGGTGTACATTGCCGAAAAGAAGAATCTTTCGGTCGGCGACAAGCTCGCCGGTCGGCACGGCAATAAAGGCGTTGTGGCCAAGATCGTGCCTGACTGCGACATGCCGTTCCTGCCCGATGGCACACCGGTTGACATTGTGCTGAACCCGCTGGGTGTGCCTTCGCGCATGAACTTGGGGCAGTTGTTCGAGACATATCTCGGCATAGCCTGCAAGGTGCTCGGATTTTATGCCGCTTCACCGGTCTTCGATGGTGCCAAGGAGAGTGAGATTGACAAGCTCATGAATGATGCGCGCAAGGTACAGGATAAAAAGATCGGCGGCAATGCCTGGCTGAACGAGGATGGCAAGACCGTGCTGTATGACGGCCGCACCGGCGATCCTTTTGATCAACGTGTGGTCGTGGGTCAGATCTATATGCTGAAGCTGCACCATCTGGTCACTGACAAGATCCACGCGCGTGCGACCGGGCCGTATTCACTGGTGACACAGCAGCCTTTGGGCGGCAAAGCCCAGTATGGCGGCCAGCGAATGGGTGAAATGGAAGTCTGGGCACTTGAGGCTTACGGTGTGGCTTATGCGCTGCAGGAGCTTTTGACGGTCAAGTCCGACGACGTTAGCGGGCGAACCCGCATTTACGAGGCTATCGTGAAGGGACAGAACACGCTGGATGCCGGCATGCCCGAGTCTTTCTCGGTGCTCATGCACGAATTGCGGGGTCTGTGCCTTGACATGAAGTTGCTGGGCGGCGATACCGCTGCGTCGGCTGCGGAAATGCAAAGAATCTAAAGCAACTTTTTAGGAGGTTCAAAATGAATCCTTATGCAGCACGAGAGATGTTTGGTGGAATGTTTGACGCTGGCGGGCATTATGATGCAGTCAGCATCACATTGGCTTCGCCGGAAACTATCCGTTCATGGAGTCACGGCGAGGTCCGTAACCCAGAGACCATCAACTACCGTACATACCGTCCGGAACGGGACGGTCTGTTCTGTGAGCGTATATTCGGGCCGACGCGTGATTGGGAATGCACCTGCGGCAAATATAAGCGGATAAAGCACAAAGGCGTGGTTTGTGACCGTTGCGGTGTGGAGGTCACGGTTTCTCGTGTGCGGCGGCAACGCATGGGCACGATCGAATTGGCCGTGCCGGTCTCGCATATCTGGTTTTTCAAATGCAGCCCCAGCCGCATCGGACTTGTTTTAGACAAGACCGCCAGCGAGTTGGAAAGCGTGCTGTATTATGAAGACTATATGGTGACCGATCCAGGCGACACGCCGCTCAAGATGATGCAGGTGATGGCTGAAACGGAATACCAAGAGGCAGTCGAAAAGTACGGTGACAATTTCGAGGCTATGATGGGGGCGGAGGCTATACGACGTGCCCTTAATAAGGTTGATCTGGAACAGCTCATGCAGGATCTGGAAGAGCAGATCGAAAACACCCGCAGCAAGCAGACGCGCAAAAAGATTACCAAGCGCATGAAGATAGTCGAAGGGTTCCGCGTGAGCGGAGCCCGTCCGGAATGGATGATTCTTGACTGCCTGCCGGTGATCCCGCCGGAGTTGCGTCCGTTGGTGCCGCTCGAAGGCGGCCGTTTTGCGACCTCGGATCTGAACGACCTCTATCGTCGCGTCATCAACCGTAACAACCGCCTTAAGAACCTGCTCTCTTTGAAAACGCCGGATGTGATCCTGCGTAACGAGAAGCGGATGTTGCAGGAGGCGGTGGATGCGGTGTTCGACAACGGCAGACACGGTCGCGCGGTAACCGGAGCAGGCAATCGTCCGTTGAAGTCGTTGAGCGATATGCTCAAAGGCAAGACCGGGCGGTTCCGCCAGAACCTGCTGGGCAAACGTGTGGACTATTCCGGACGCTCGGTGATCGTGGTCGGCCCTGAACTGAAGATAACTCAGTGCGGACTGCCCAAGAAGATGGCTCTGACGCTGTTCGAGCCTTTCATCATACGCCGACTGAAGGAAAAAAACATCTGTCA
>CAZKZI010000053.1:0-18448 GCA_964557205.1 uncultured Lentisphaeraceae bacterium | reverse complement strand
ACATACAGGGGACTTTAACCCCGTTAGTTCGCGCCCATGCTGGGCGTACACAAAGACCTGAACCTTACAAAGAATAGCTGCGCCATTCTTTGAAGGTTAGGTCAGACGTCGGCGAACCAGCCACAGCCAAGGGAGTGATCGTGGAACCATACGTGACGGTTGATAACATCGAATCGAAGGCCCTAGGCTGGTTGGAGCATATCCGTCATTGCAACCGGCATGAGATGCAGATGAACGTAGCGGCGAGCGCCCTGCTCGTTATCGACATGCAGCGATTCTTCCTCGACCCCAAATCCCCCACATACACGTGTGGCGGGGTAGCGATCATACCAACAGTGAAGCGCCTCATGGATTCTTTTAGGCGGGCAGGCCGCCCTGTGATCTTCACCCGGCACGTGCACCATCCTGGCGACCTCGACAGCGGAATCATGGGGTGGTGGTGGGAGGGCAGGTGTATTGAAGGCAGCCCAGAGAGCGAGATCCATCCAGACTTGGCTCCGATGCCAGACGAGAAGGTTGTTTTCAAACATCGGTACTCAGCTTTCTACAACACGGACCTAGAGACTGTGTTGCGTTGCCTGAAAGTGGAGGACGTCGTTGTCACTGGCATCATGACCAATATGTGCTGCGAATCAACAGCTCGGGATGCATACTACCGGGATTATCGGGTATTCTTCCCGGCGGATGGAACTGGCTCGGTCAGCGAGGACATGCATCTCGCAAGTCTCTTGAACCTTGCGTTCGGTTTTGCGTACGTGACCACCGGCGATGTGATCGCCAGGCAACTTCCCGAGGGGGCATCGCCCAACCATTGCCTGCACCAGGACGCGACGCAAGCGCCGCGCCGCTGAATTCAACGTCCACGTCACGTTGCACCCCCTTATCTTCTGCCGTAGTCTTGGTATATCTGCCCCCTTGTGCCTGTGTCGTACCCGTCCGCAGGGCCGGCTTTTATCCATTTGTAGGTGCCGGGCTTCCTGATCCACAGGCCGTGGTTAAACCGGAACGACTCAAACTTTTCCGCCATGCGCTCTGAAATCGGGTACGGCACATCACCCGGCTTCAGCAGAACAATGTGCATGCCGGGCATGCCGTTGACAGGGAAGAATCTGGCCGTGTCGGGATAACCGCCCTTGGGCATGTTGGGGTCCTTCTTCATCATCGCGATCGGCGGCGTGACTACGGACGTGTTCCCTCCGCCGCCTTTCACGGACGGATTCACTGCGCCAGCCGCTGTCCGCGCCTTGGCCCGCCGCGCCTCCAACGCCGCAGCGCGCGCCTCATCTGTCCAGCCGGTGTTCGCGAGTTTTCCGCCGAGCCCCAAAGCCTCGTCCAGAAACTCCTCGAAGTGCCGCAAGAAATCCTCGTCCGCATCCGTCAGCGAACCGGACTGCGAACGCTCTTTAATCTCGTCGAAAATTGCCCGCCGCCAGCGCGGCCAGCATTCCGCTTGTCGTTGTCATGGCTTGATTCCTTTTAACGTTCACCTTCCAACGCTCAAAGTTCAACGCTCAACTCTGTCCAACCTTGAGCGTTTTCCCCGATGTTTCCGATTTTCAACTTCCGCATTTTAGAACTTTAGCACTCTCGCACTTCTTCCTATGGCAAGGTCCTCACGAGGCGGAAGCCTCTGCTGCGGCTCCAGTACGACGGGGAGTCGAAGTTCCGGTACGTCGAACGGCAGGTCGACGCGGCGTCGAGCCAACTTCCGCCCCGAAACACGCGGTGCGAACCCGACACCGCCCCAGCGGGATCCGTCACCGACGCCGTCCCGAGGCTGTTCGTGTACCAGTCCAGGCACCACTCCCACACGTTCCCGTGCGTGTCGTACAGTCCCCACGCGTTCGCCTGATAGGAGCCCACGACCGCCGTGCCGTTCGTCGGGCCGCAGCTCTGCGCGGGCGCGGTCACGCCGTCCGCCAGATAGCCGCCGTCGTACTTGTACCGCCCCAAAACGTCCATCTGGACGTTGCTCGTCCCGTTCGGCGTCCCCGCGACCCCGTCGCTGTAGTAGGTCTGCGTCCCCGAGCGGCACAGGTACTCCCACTGCGCCTCCGTCGGCAGGTCGAAGTCCGTCAGCCCCGTCTTCGCCCGCAGCAGTCCCACGAAACTGGCTAGCAAGACACCGGAACCCGTTCCCGGCCAGTTGACCGACGACGGGAGGTTGTTCGACGCCCCCCGGATGTCTTCGTACGACCGCTGCTCCAATGGCCGAGCCGCATAATCACTAGTGAAATAGCTCGGCTTCGTCCCGATTCCCATCACCAGTTCCCACTGCCGCTGCGTCACCTCGAACACCCCCGCGTAGAAGCTTTTCGTCAGCGTAACCGTTTGGGTTTTTGCTCCTTCACCCATGATAAAAGAGCCCTCAGGAATATACCGGAGCGCCAACTTATCGGTTTTGTAGACGTCCGTGTTCACCTCAGCGGCAAATGACAACCCTTTGTACTCGGCGGCGCCGCTGACCAGATCCACAACCATATAAGACGGCACGATATTGGTGGCGGTCACCGATAGAAAGAATTTCAATTGGGAAAAAGACTTGCCGGAATGATCGATGGTCGGATCCCAGACGATCCGGCGGTAACCTTCCGGCAACATGTAATCGTAGTCGCCATAAAGTGACGCATCCGAAATCGTCACCGCGTCCACGCCGTTGGAGGCGACTAGACCGATAGCGACGGCTTGGGAGGAGGATACCTCCTCGGGCTTTGCGAGATAGAAGTCGATGTCGACCTTACGGCTCCACGGCCAGCGTTGACGCACCGTCAAGTCACTGATCGTATAACCCCCGCCGTTGTCAAGCGCCTCCGCAGAGGGCGCCCAGACGGTCAGCCCAACCGCCGCCATAATCCACAGGTTCCAAATTTTTCCCGTCATGTTCATTTTCTCTTTCCTCTCAAAGATTTGGAATCACTAGCATCCCATAGCCTGAACAGGAACGGACCGCACGCCACCTTGGCGTAACCACTAAACGTTCCGCAAGCCATCGTTGTTGGCATTTATTATGCGGGGGGGGGTATAATAATAGTCAACCCCCGATTCTGCCAATTTTCCGGCAGCAAAAAAAGCTGTCCTTGGGGCTGTTCGCGGCGGTAGCCTACCGCCGCATGAAAAAAGAAAACCGATACAAAGCGCGGTTGAACGCGCTCATCAGCGCCCCCGAGGGAGCGCTCCCAAGGCCAGCAAAAACAGCGTACACCACGCTGCGCCAGATCGTCCAGTGGATTCCCGAAGGGCTCGTCGACCGGCTGGCGCGGGAGGCGGGAACCGACATCCGGAAGTTCACGGCCTTCAGCCACGTCCTCGCCCTGATCTACGGGCACCTGTCGGGCGCGTCCAGCCTGAACAATATCTGCGATGCGCTGCAGCTTCACGAGCCGGATGTGACCCGCATCCGGGGCACGGTGGCGCCGAAGCGCAACAAGCCCTTTGAAGGACAAACCCCATGACCCTGAAAAATTTTCGGGGGTCAGACCTTAGTTTAGTATTTAGCGTTGACGCGTGGTTTTGAGATGTGCCAAGTATAAACATGGCAAGAAAACTGCGAGTTGAATATCCCGGCGCGATTTATCAAAATGCCCGTCGCGGCATTTGAGAACCTGCCGCCCCGGACAGCCGACAGGCCGGCATCCGACTTTGCCGTATCCCGCACCCGCCGGAAAACGCAGCTCATACGTCCTATCCGCTCCGCTGGTTGTTACTTTGAGTTTACGACGACCGTCTATTTAGGTTAGGTTTTTTAGGTGGTCGTGACACGTTGAATACGTGAGCTGCCGAATCCAACCATGATGTCGGGTGTAATTGTGTTGGCAAGCCGAGCCAAATTTTCAATGCTATTAGGTGCTGCGGCATCGGGGCTAACAATTTCAATGGCGTCACCCACTTTGACATCAGGTAATCCCGTTAATTCAACGATGGTTTGATCCATACAGACGCGTCCGCGCACGGGCACGTATTGTTCGCCCACTTTCATCATTGCACGATTTGAAAAAGCCCGACAATAGCCATCCGAGTAACCTATGGGCACTAAACCGATTTTGGCCGGCTTCTCAAAGCCATAGGTTTGACCATAGCTTACGCGCCTACCAGCCGGTACTTCTTTAACTTGGGTTAAACGACTGACCAACCGCATTACGCCACGCAGAGGCAAGGTGCGAAGCATTTCATCAGAGGGTTGATGTCCATAGATAGCTGTGCCTACCCGTACCATATCAAAGTGAGATTCTGGCAGGTCGATTGTGGCGGCTGAAGCAGCTGCATGACGGAGCAAGCCTTCGGCATTTTTACCCGAGGCTTGGATGGCTGCCATAAAACAGGCTAGTTGTTTGTACGCTGAACTTTTATCCTTCTCGTCAGCGGCGGCAAAATGTGTGTAGACACCAGTCAAAGCCACATCGGTTTGTTGGCGTGCCTGTTGCATCAGGGCAGGCGCTTTATCGGGCATTACGCCGGAGCGTGTCATGCCACTGTCAATTTTAAGATGCAGTTGGGCGGGACGCCCTGCCGCACGGGCCGCGGCTGCGATTACAGGCAGATCATTGGGGTCTGCTAATGTCAAAGTGACATCGCGTGCGATTAATCGGCGTAGTCTTTCATTTGAGATGATGCCAGTTAAGCCACTGGCCATCAAAAGCAATATTGGGCGTTGCCAACCTGAATGCCTAATGGCGAGGGCTTCTGCGGGGGTGGCGACGGCGACCCAGTCGGCAAATGGTTTAATTGCATCTTGACACTGGAGCCATCCGTGGGCGTAGCAATTGGATTTTGCCACAAAACAAAGCTTGGTGGTTGGTTTTAATTCACGCCGGATAAGTTCGATATTAGTTTTCAGTGCGGAGGCTGAAATTTGTGCGGTTAGGTAGTCGTTGAGCGTTGGCGTTATAAGGGACGGCGAACTATTATCAGCCCTGCTAAAGCGTGACTTGCCGATGGTCGCGGCGGCTAAGGAGGTCATTAGAAAATGGCGACGGTTAATCGATATAGACATTTTTAGTTTCCTCAGTTGATTAGACATAATTTAGGTAGCGAGAAGGTCACAGGTTTTTTAATAAAATCGTACACATCCGCCCCTCCGTTGTTCGCCGTGCAGGCGCACCCACGCCCACACGTCCGACCGGTTTTCCATTCCCGACCGGAAAACGGCCCTATCATACGTCTTCCGGCGCCCGCCGTCAACGCCGGGCGTCAAAAGTTCCCGCTGAACTGGCCCCGAGCCTATTCACCCCGCCCCGGAACTTGACATAACCGCCGGTAACTTTTAATCTAAGGTCTAACTCCGCTTTTCCCCGGTTTGTTCTACGACTCACTGTTCCACGCTAACGGCACAGCGTGAATAGGTGTTGAGCCTTTGGCTACCGTCCTCGCGCAAAATCAAAGGGCCGAACTTATCCGCGATATACCAGCGCCGAATGTGTGTGCCGGGGCATTCGACCGTAACCGTGTCGCACATGATCTGGTGTTTACCGACAGTTAGGCTTTTCCTCCCAGTTCCGCGATAGCTCCGTTCTGCAATGGTGCATGTGGATGGATCCAAAACACGGACTTTCTTTGTGTCGCCTTCGGCAAGAGTCGGCTCCGGCTGACTGATGGAAGCTAAATCAAAGGCCGTGCGCGGAGTCGTCCAGACGCTTTTTTTACCGGCCTCCATGATTTCAAACTGAAAAATCTCGTTCTTTAATTCTCCGGTTATAGTTTTGCGCTGGCCATTCTCAATGCTTTCCAATGTGTAGGCGATCAGCCCGCTTGTGTCGGTGACCCAGACCTCGTCCAATTTCAAATCCAACTTATAAAGCAACAAATGCACTTTTGACTCTATAATCAGGCGTACCTTCATACAGGACTTGCCGTCACGGATCATCGGCGTGCGTATGATGCGCCCGTGGCCAATGGTTATACCGTGAGAAAAAAGGTCACAGCGCGTGACGTGCGCAACAGTTTGGGTATCCGCAAGAACGGTCTGTCCGCATGGCGCCGACAGGGTTATGAGCGCAGCAAGTACCAGCATTCCCCCCACGTTCTGTTTCAACAGCGATTGCATAAACACCAAAATTCCGACTACGGATTATGTCCGAACCCCGGAACGGCCGATGGCAAAACTTTACCAGTTACGCATCTCACCGAGCCGCTTCCTCCGCTTGGTAGAATGAAATCGTATCGTCCATCCATTGGGCGGCCGTGTCCATCATCTCATCAAGCTCTTTTTGGGGCAGTGTCCCACCCGGACTCTGTGGCGGCGGATACATGGGGGCTCCAATCACCTGATGTATCCGTGGACGATGGCGATTTTTTTCAGTGCCATTTTTTATCCGCTTCGTCAATACATAGACGATCGGTAAAACCGGTGCCTGATGATAGTAGGAAAGATAAAACGCGCCGGGTTTGAATTGGAAGATTTCCTGGCTCAGGTAGCACAGATCGCCTTCCGGCATAACGAGGACATGATGCCCTCTCCGCAGTGCTTCACCCACCGGTTTGATGATCATTTTGAGCCCCGGCGCGGTTTTCGGAATTGGGAAGGCCCTCAAGAACCGAAGAATGCGGCGAATGATGGGAACTTCAAAATTTCTTTGCACTACCGACGTGTAAAGCCGATGCGGGAACAGCGTGTAATTCGCGAATATCGTGTCAAAGAAATGACAGTGATTGGAAATCACGATACACCCTTGTTTGCGAAGGATACGCAAATGCTCCCGGCCGGTAACTCTCAGGCTGAAATAGACCGAGCACAAGGCGGTTAAGGCGTAACAGATCAGATAGAAGGGCAAAATCAAGAGTTCGAACCACCAATTAAAATAAATCAGTTTGTATTTTTTGGTGAAATCTATCTTTTTGGTGTCCCGTTTTAAGGGGATGATTTTTTCCTTCGGGATCAGTCGCCTTTGACAGTTGCCTTTCATCATGCCTTTTACTTGCCCGCCTTTTGCGCCTGCATGGCTTCAGCATACAGCGCCTCCATTTTATCCAGGCAGTTTTCGAAACGGTACTTTTCGGCCATCGCCAGCACTTTTCCCCCAAGATTCCTCAATTGCTCCCTGTTCTCATACCAATAATCGATCTTTTCGGCGAGGTTATCCGCATCGTCGGTTTTAAAAAGGAACCGTTCGTCCAACGCGAACTGCGAGGCGGCGCTGTGGCGCGAATCGCTAATAAGGCACGGTAGCCCGCAACCGATCGCTTCCAAGCACGAAAGGCTTTCCAGTTCCACGATGGAGGCATGGACAAACAGATCGGCCGTGTTTAGATACGTGAACTTCTCTTCGTGTGTGACATACTGGACGAAGGGTTTAACCGGCAGGTCGGCTCCCATGGCTTTCAGCGCTTCCGTGTTTTCGCCTCGTCCGCATAGGAGCAACTGGATCTTGTTGGCATGTTTGGAACGTTTCAGGCCTTGAATGATCAGCTCCGGACGTTTTTCGGGGGCGTGACGACCGACACATATGAGCACCATTTTATCGCCGAACCAGTCGGGGCGGGCCTGCGCTGTCGGCACATACTCAGGCGGTATTCCGTTTGAGATGACCCTGAGGGTGCTCCGGCAGCCGCTTTTTTTCAGCAAATCGGCGGCGAACAGGGAGGGGCACTGTATAATGGGCACTCGGTTGAACAGTAAAAAGTTAAAGATTTTTTCTACGATAATTTCCTTTAATCGGCCTTTCATGCCCATTGTCCCGAGAATGTTCTGCGGTTGGCAATGGAACGCGGCGACCACAGGCTTCCCCATCGCTTTAGCGACTTTTGCGGCGCCGTAGTCGAGATAAAACGGATGCTGTATTTGGACAAGGTCGACATCCGAAAAAGCTTTTCGAAGGACTTTTTTTTCGGGGATGCCGAACAGAAAATCCATTTTTCTGAAGGATTCTTCCGCGTTCGGGGGGCAGAACCCCTTAACTTGGAAGAACCTTTCTTTCTGCACCGATTTTGTCGATACGACGGTGATCACGTGTCCGCGTTTTTTGAGCCCTTCGACCAAGCGTATGGACGCAACGTCGCCGCCGCGCCCATAGTTGTATGCGTCCGTAACAATTGCGATTTTCAAGTAAGGATCCTTTCACGGCTCGACTTTGTCGCACGTAGAATTTGATGTCGAATGCTAAAAAACATGATAAGAAAACAATACCAGCGCTTCAAAAAACGATACTAAAACAAGTGGAACCATACAAGGGGTTTGTCTAGTGGACTTACCCCAATTTTTCAGCCTGAAGCGAACAGGGGCAGTTCCTGTTGCCTTTCATCGGTTCCTCGTGCGGTACGGGAGGCTCGCTCGCTGCACCATTTGCCGCATCTGTTGAAGAGCCGAGCGATGCCGTCGGCGAGCGCGTAGTAGTGGAAGTCGGGGACACCGAAGAGGCGCTTCGAGATGCGAGTTCAAGCGGATGACCATGAAAGGCTGCTCCGCCGCACCAGCAAACAGTACCACCAACAAAACTACCATTTCCTTTTCCATTCCTAATCTAGGGGTCGGGGGTTCGAGCCCCCCCTGGCCTACCACCTTAAAACCCAAATCACAACTTTGACGCCCATCCCGATTTACCGCTTGCCTGCGCTGATTCACTTTGGCACCCTATAAGCAATGGCAGGTGAAATAACTCTCTCAGAAAAGCTGACGCTCAATCCGGACAATGTACTCAATCCGGAGGCGGAAAAGCTATACGGTGGTGCCGCCACCCCATGCGTTCTGGTGCTGCTCGCCGCCGGAAAAGGCACACGCTTCGGCACCGCGCCCAAATGCGTTCAGCCGGTGCGTGGCAAACCGCTGGCTCGACACTCTGTAGATGCCTTCCGCCGCATGTGCTCCGGGGCCTGCATAGTGATTGTGGGTTACGCGCGGGAAGAGGTTACGGCACGGCTCGGATCCGACAACATATACGTTAAGAGCGCCAACCCCGCCGGAGGCACCGCCTGGGCCGCCTACGAGGCGCTGTGTGTCCCCGGCCTGCTGGAGGCAAATCCGCTGCTTGTCATCTCCATGGGTGATCGCGTCATCCCCGAAACCGTTTTCCACCGCTTGGTCGACGCCCACAGTTTGGACGGCAGCGAGGCTGACCTAACTCTGCTCTCCGCCGTCTATGCTCCGCCGGCCCAGCACGGCAAAGGGCGCCTTCTGCGTGACTCCGGCGGCCGCCTCCTGCGCATCGTCGAACAAAACGACATCGATGCCATGAGGGATCCCGTGGAACGCCAACAGCTTGACGCTATTACCGAAGCCAACTGTCCCCTCTACGCCGTGCGCGCCCGCACCCTGCACCGCTATCTGGGCGCGCTCCGCAACAATAACGCCCAGAACCAATACTACTTTACCGATCTGATCGCGGCTCTTGCCAGTTCGGGCGGCGAGATACGCACCCTCACCACAAGTCCCGCAGACACTGAATACTCTTTGCTCTGCGCCGACGTCACGCGTCCACCCGACCTCGCTCGTCTAGAATCCCTGCTCGCTCTCTCCGATAATATCCCCGCGAGCGGCAGTAGCTCGGTACGCGCCGCGGCGGAGGTTCTCGCCGCTGACCGCTCGCCAGGACAGACCGCCGCGATCGCCGCCCAGCTCCGCGAGCTGCTCGCCGCCGCCGAGACGGAAGGCGTCGAACTCGATCCCGACAGCCCCGTCGCCGTCGCCGTATCGGGCGGCCGTTTCCGCATAGCCTTCATGCACCCGGACATGGGCCGCTTCTTAGGCCCCGCCTGGCAGATGCCGACCGGTGCCGCAGATGCCTGCGGACGCGAGCAGATCGTGCTGCTCACCCAACAGACCGAAGACGGTCGCATACACCACCTGCCGACCCAGCCAGCCTTCCGTGAAAAGGTCACTTACGTGTCCGCCGACGATCCCGCCATGTTCCCGCCGGAAACAGTCGACAGCATCGCCTCTTACGAGTCTTTCGGCACGCGTCTCGCCGAACAGCTCCTGCTCTCGCTCGGATACTTCACTGACGACGAAGTACGCGCACGCAAGGCCGCCGGCCTGCCCCTGCCTCCGCACGCGCTCTGGGTCAGCAACAGCATGCGGCGCCCCTTCTCACTAATCTGTAACGCCGTTGCCTCGCTGCGCACCCTGCGCGAAGGTCCCTCGGGCGAACGTATCCAGCGCTGCCTCGGCCGTGAAGGCTTCCGCGGTCTGCGTATCCTCACAACCGGCGCGATCCCGCAGGGGGGCTTCTCCAGCTCCTCGGCGCTGACTGTCGCCGTCAAGAATGCCCTTAACGTCCTCTACGGCTTCGGTCTGCCCGAGGACACCCTTGTGCACCTTGCCTGCCAGGCCGAGTACGGCACCGGCGTACGCGCCGGCTCGCTGGACCAGGCCACAGAGCAAAAGGGTAAGCACGGCCAAGGCGCGCTGATTTCCTCTAACCCTCGCGACAATTACCGTACCCTCGGCGTATTTCCCGTGCCAGCCGACCGTATCCGCTTTCTCTTCCCCTTCTCTGTCGACCGCGACCGCGAAGCCTGGCGCTGGTCCGCCGGGCTTTACGCCGCAGCTCCCGACTCCTCCACGCCGACCACACCCGAAGTCCGCAAGTTGACAGGCAAGTCCGCCGAGCTGGCCGCGCTATTGACCGGCTTGCCGCCGGAACAGGATTTCTTCATGCTCGTGGAAGATGATCTGCTGCGCGACGGTCGGGTTGGGCCAAAGGTGCAGGCACTGGTTTACGATACGCTGCGCCGTGTGCCGCTGCTGATCTCGCGTTCAGAGTTGCGCGCGCGCCTGCTGCGTCCGTCAGCCGACATCGCCGCGGCGACACCCGAGACCGTCGACGCATTGCTGGCCGGCTGGCGAGACCCGCGCTTCCTGCGCGGTCAGGCCGACGGCTCGGTCGCCGAAGAGACCGGCGCACCGCTGCGGGCGATGGTTGCCTACCTCTTCGCAGAGGTGGCGCGCTGCTTCCGGCTGATCCGCGAGCCAGACCGCTGGATCGAGCACGTCACCCGCTCGCAACACGGAGACTGCTGTTTTGAGATCGCTCCCGAACGCCTGCCGGACGCCGATGCCCTCATGCGCGAGGCGGATTGGGAGCGGGGACTGACAGGACCGCAGAAACTCGATGAATGGCTGCGCCGCGCCCACGCTGTTCCCTTCGACTTCAACCGTGACATCGATGACGCTTCGCTTTCAGCCCCAGCGCCCAGGCCGCTGCATGAAATCCGCGGCGGCAGCTTCTTCCGCGGCCTCGCGCTTCTGGATTTCGCGGAGGCAATGCTCAAACGCGCCTTCGGCGCCGACACCGTGGCGGTTCGTGTCAACGCGGCAGGCCAAGGCGACTACTTTCAGGTACATCTGGACGCGCGGCGCGCGGATCCCGAAAAGGTCAAGGCTTTCCTTGACCGCGCCTTCTACGCGCGCTTCAGCCTCGCTCCCGAGCTGCGCTACGTCGAGCCACGCCCTGGCGGCGGCGCAGCCGGTGTGCGCCTAGACCGCTTCGCCCTCCTACCCCAACTCATCGATGCGCTGGAAACGACCGGCACATAGATAGACGTTGTCCGAGAAGGGCTTTTCGGGCAAAGTTTTCAGGGTTCGGAGTTCAGTAGCGTCCCATGGGATGCTACTGAGAAGAGTTAAAGAGTGAAGGCGATGCGCGGCTGTTTACCGTTCACATGCTATTTAAGACGGCTAATAGGTGAACAAATCCACCAGGGAATACGTTTTGTTCGTCGCCTTGTTTAATGCATCGCGGATCTTGAACTTGGCGTTTGGTGTTAACCTTCTGCCTTTGCACGCCCGCGAGACCATCTTGTGTGTGATTTGTGCTGTTGATTTTACGACAAGGTCGTGCGCTTTCAGGCCATGGTTCCCCATGATTCGAGCGAGGGGTTGCTCTCCGAGATTACGCTCAGTCTCTAAACCACTGTCAGTCATTTTTTGACAAGTTTCTCCCACGCTACACGCCATTTGCCGGTTCGCGACGCAGTCGCGAGAATCGGCTAACCGAAAGCCTTTTGCCGTAAAAGCATAAATGGTGCTCGGGGGGGGACTCGAACCCCCACGGGTTTCCCCACATGTCCCTCAAACATGCGTGTCTGCCATTCCACCACCCGAGCTGAAAAACGGGCGATACTTTATACGATACACGCACCATATGGCAAGTTCAAACATCTTGCGATTTTTCACTTGCTAAACCCCCTGAAATTCAGTCAAATGTTACACAATTATTTGTCACTTAGAAGTTTAGGAAGGAAACCCTTTTATATGCGCTGGTCTCGCACACTGATAGCAACCCTCCGGGATGATCCCCAAGATGCCGAAATCGTAAGTCATAAGCTTATGCTTCGCGCCGGACTGGTCCGGAAGCTTTCCGGCGGTCTATACACTTTCATGCCGTTGGGATTACGTGCGCTGCAAAAAGTCTCACAGATTATCCGTGAGGAGATGAACCTTGCCGGCGCACAGGAGATCCTTATGCCCGCGTTGCAGCCCGCTGAACTGTGGGAACGCTCCGGCCGCCTCGCCACTATGGGGCCGGGCATGTTCCGCCTCAAAGACCGCGCCGAACGCCTGATGACTCTAGGCCCCACGCACGAAGAGGTCGTAACCCAACTTGTCGCCGGAGAGATCAGCTCTTACCGCCAGTTGCCCTGCACTTTATACCAGATTCAGACAAAATTCCGCGATGAGATACGCCCGCGGTTCGGTCTGATGCGCGCCAAAGAGTTTATCATGAAGGATGCGTACAGCTTCGACACCTCGCTAGACACCGCTGACGTTTCATATCAGTCCATGTATGATGCCTATGTGCGCATTTTCAGGCGCTGCGGACTCGATGCCCGGCCGGTCGAAGCAGATACCGGCGACATCGGAGGCAAGTGGTCGCATGAGTTCATGGTGCTGGCCGACTCCGGCGAGGACGGGATCGTCGATTGCCCAGCTTGCGGATACGCCGCTAATCAGGAACGCGCCGAACGCGCCTGCCCAGTTGCGCCCTCCGTGCAGGAGTGTCCGGCCAACGAGTCGGTCAACACACCGAATGTACACACCATCGACGAACTGACCGCGTTTTTAAAATGCGACGCAGACCGCTTAATCAAAACGCTGATCTGCCTTGCTGACGGTAAACCCGTGGCCGCACTGATGCCCGGCGACCGTGATCTCAATGAGCAAAAATTAAAGCGCATGCTCAACGCCAAAAAGGTGGAATTGGCCGACGATGAGACTATTCTTAAAATCACCGGCGCACCGGTCGGCTTTGCCGGGCCGGTTAACCTTGCTATTCCGATCTATGCTGATAACGCGCTGCAAGGCGCAACAGACCGCATCGCGGGTGCCAACCGGCAAGACACTCACATCCTGCACGTTAACCTTGGCCGTGACGCCACTATCACCGCTTTCGGCGACATCGTCATTGCAGGCGCCGGCGATATTTGCCCGCGCTGCGGCAAGACCATGCAGATGAAACGCGGCATCGAGGTCGGTCACGTTTTCAAACTGGGAACCAAATACTCGGAGTCTTTCGAAGCCAGATATCTGAACGACAAAGGCCAGAACGAAATTATGGTCATGGGCTGTTACGGCATAGGCGTCACACGCACCCTGCAGGCCGTGATCGAGCAGAGCCACGATGCCGACGGCATAGTCTGGCCCATATCCGTGGCGCCTTTCGCCGTCAACCTGCTGTTGCTGGATCCCAAGGATCCCGCCGTCTGCGCGGTGGCCGATCAGTTGGAAAAAGACCTGCAGGCCAAAGGGCTGGATGTTTTCGTGGACGACCGCGAAGAGCGCCCGGGCGTGAAGTTCAAAGACGCCGATCTTATCGGTTGCCCCATACGTGTGGTGGCGGGCGCCAAAGGCCTTGCCAAAGGTGGCGTGGAGATCAAACTGCGCACCTCAAAAACAGTGGCCATCGTGCCGCTTGAACAGGCTGCCGATGCCGTCAGTAAACTGGCGGACGACTTGTCCACGACATTGAGAAATTGTTAACTTCGCGAGCTTTGTAAACCATAAAATTGCACATGGCTACACGCATATCCGTGTTAATCCGTGTCTATCCGTGGTTCTGATTTTGTGACTTTCAGCAGACGATCCATGAACAGGAGAACAGCATGAAACAAGAAGACATGATACAGACTGACAAAGACCAGGCCTTGACGAAACGTGAGTTGGTAACGGAGATTTCTCAAGAAACCGGCATAACGCAACTCGACGTTTTTACAGTCGTGCAGAAGACTCTCGACGGTATTGTCGACGCGCTCAACAAGGGCCGACATGTGGAATTCCGTGAGTTCGGTGTATTCAAACTGATCAAACGCAAATCCCGCATCGGCAGGAACCCCAATAAACCGGAGAATGTGGTGGTGATACCAACGCGCACCGTGGTTAAATTCAAGCCCGGCAAACGCATGCGCGAAATGCTCGCGGAGGAACCATGAGCGCCGCTCCCGTCTCATTCGCGCCTGTGCGCGGGATGCGCGACTTCTATCCGGAGGACATGCTGTGGCGCAACCGCGTCTTTGACGCTTGGCGCGAGGCTGCTGTAGCCTTCGGTTTCCAGCCTTATGACGCCTGCGTTGTGGAGAGTCTGGAACTGCTGCAACGCAAAAGCGGCGAAGAGGTCTCGGAGCAGATCTATCATTTTGAGGACAAGAGCGGCCGACGCCTGGCCTTGCGTCCTGAGATAACACCCACGCTGGCGCGTATGGTCGCCGCCCGGTACGGATCGATCTCATTCCCCGTGAAATGGTTCACGGTAGCCCAGTGCTTCCGGTACGAGCGAATGACCCGCGGCCGCAAACGCGAACACTACCAATGGAACATGGACGTCGTGGGCGAGCAAAGCGTGACCGCCGAGATTGAGGTTATCGCCGCGGCGGCTGATGCCCTGAATAAAATGGGCATGCCCGACCAAGCCTACCGGATCCACGTCAACAACCGTGCCTTGCTATCAGAGCTGCTACGCAAGACAGGCATACTCCCCGAACATCATCCCGCAGTTTTTCTGGCGCTGGACAAGCGCGGTAAAATCAAGGACCAGGAGATTGAGGAACTTCTCAAAGCCGAAGGGCTGGGCAGCGATCCGATCAGTAAGACTTTTGAATTGCTTGACGTGCAGACGCTGGAACAGGCAGCGGCTTTGGCCGGCAACGAATCTCCGGCGGTCCAGCGACTGCAAGCGCTCTTCGATCTTGCGAAACTCTACGGCATTGACGACCGGCTCGTGTTCGACATCTCCGTGATCCGCGGCCTCGCCTACTACACCGACATAGTTTTTGAGGCTTTCGATACCGAGCGCCGTTTCCGTGCCATATTCGGCGGCGGACGTTATGACAACCTGCTGACGACCGTCGGCGGTGACCCAACGCCTGCGGTAGGATTGGGCTTCGGCGATGTCGTGATCATGGAAATCCTTCAGGAGATGCTGGGTGCGGCAGCCGCAGCCGCTAAAAGCGGGGTGGTAGTCGGCTACATGTTTCCTGAACAGCGCGATGCCGCCATGCGCCTGACCCGCCACTTGCGCGCAGACGGGGAGAAGGTGGACCTGATGCTGACACACCAGAAGCCGAAACAGTTCTTCGCCCGCGCCAGTGGCGGAACATCAGCCGATGCGATTTTCATCGGCCCGGATGATGTCAATAATGCCAAGGCGCGGCGTAAGAATTTGGATACTCGAGAAGAAACCGAGATCCCCTTGGGCTAGCCGTCTTAAATAGCTTAGAAACTTAACAAATGAGTCAAGTTTTGTAACGAAGGTTTGTGGGTGCTGCGACGGTGATGACATAAAGCCGTGGCACACAACTCCTGAACCCCGAACTCCGAACTCCGAACCCTTGTTCTTTTGCAATTCAACTTTGTTGAATCGCACTCATTCGTTCACCCGAAAATCCGCACGGCATTCGCTCGCGTAATCTCGGCGATCTGCTCAACCGTGACACCGCGCAAGGTCGCCAGACACTCCGCCACATGCGCCACGAAAGCTGGCTCGTTGCGCTGACCTCGCATCGGCACCGGGGCAAGGAAGGGAGTGTCGGTCTCGACCAGCAGCCTGTCTTCCGGAACATACGCCGCGCTCTCACGCAGCGTGTCGGCATTACGGAAGGTCACAATCCCACTGAAGCTGATCGCCATTGCGCAGTCGAGCAGTTTGGCTGCGAAACTTTTGTCCCCGGTAAAACAATGCACGACTCCGCGCACTCCTTCACCATGCCAAGATGTGTCGTCCAGCACCCGCAGAGTCGCCTCATCCGCCTCTCGCGTATGGATGATTACCGGCAACTGCCACTCGTCCGCCAGCCGCAACTGCGCCGCAAACAGCATGCATTGAGCAGCCGCGGTCTCGGGGCAATAGTGAAAATCCAGTCCGATCTCGCCTACCGCCGCCAAGGTGTGCCTTGCCGCCAGTTGCCGTAAAACCTCCACATAAACCTCGGGCTCTGCAGCAGGTGCCTGATCGCGGTCGAAGCCCAATGCCAACCGCACTCGTTCCGGATATACTGCGGCCGCCGCCACAGCGCCCGCGTTTAGTTCTGCGCTACCCCCTACCGCCACCATGCGTTCGACACCGGCGACAGCGGCGCGATCCATCATCGCCGCAGTATCCGCCGGCGAGCCGCTAAAATGCACATGTGTATCGTAAAACATCACCAAACGTGCTTTCCGGGGCCGACTTCGATCCAGCCCGCATGCCCCTCAGGCCAGACTCTGGCCGTCACACCTAGTGGCAGTTCCACATTCAATCTCATGCGTTCGCCTTTTTTGGTCCATGACACTTTGATATCCCCTTTGACCGAACGATAACTGCCGTGCGCCCAGGTCATGCCGGCCACAGCTCGCGGACGTATCACCACTTTGTCAAACCCGACCGCATCGTCAGCTACAGCAATCCCCAGCACATATTTCATAAACCATTCCTCAACCGAGCCGAACATCGGATGGTTCTGGCTGTAAACGTTGTCAGATGGTTTCCAGGTTTCCCACAAGGTTGTCGCGCCGTTATCAAGCATATAGCCCCAGCTGGGAAATTCGCGTCGGGCGACCAGCTTTCCGGCCAACTCTTCCATGCCTTCTGCGCTTAAGACCTGCAACAGGTACTTTGTGCTGTAAATCCCGGTGCTCAAGGCCTTGCCCCTATCCTCTATGTCTTTGCGCAGTATCTCAAGCGCAGCGGCGCGGTCAGCTTCGGGAATCAGACGGTGATAAAGACCGAACAACTGCTCGCCCTGTCCGCCTTTGCCGACCCGGCCGCCGACAATGAATCTCTTACGAAATGCGGTTCTGATATCATCCGCCAAAGCGTTGTATTTATCGGCATCGCCGTTCTTGCCGATAATCGCGGCGAATTCAGCCACCAGCTTTGCCCACTGATAGAAATGTGCGGTAGCAGTCAATGCCTCCGGCGCTTTGTCCAGAGCCTCATGGTCTCCGATGCATTTGTCAATTACCAGCCCCGGGGTCTTCTCCTTAACCAGATCAACATAGCGCGCGCAGCCATCATAATGCCGTGCGATCACCTCTACATTGCCATAATAACGATAAAGATCACGCATCATGATCGGCACCCCGACAGTCCAGCCGATCGGCCCCGAACGCCCGCCGAACCCCTGGCTCGCAACGCCCACAAAAGGCGCTGTTTCGGTGAACCAACCGTCATCTTCGGCTTCATCGGCATAATCCTGAATGGTTTTCGCATAAAAATCGTTCATGTCGAAATTGAAAATGAAGGCTTCGGTCGTAACAGCGATGTCCGCCCCATACCCGAAACGTTCACGTGCCGGACAGTCCGACTGCACCCCCATGACATTGGCCAGAAAGGTGTCACGGCAAACACGGTGTATCTGATTAAACATCGGGAGGGAACATTCGAACTCACATGCGTCTTGCAGATCCGACGCCAGCTCATAAGCCTTTATATCTGCCGCCTCCGGCGCTTGCGCCAAACCTTCTATCTGCACATACCGGAAGCCGTGCCATGTGAAACGCGGCATGTACATCTCATCCCCGCCGCCGCTCCTGATATAAACGTCTTGCTGCTCGGCCCGCGCCGGCGCGCCGGGCCCCGCTATTCCCTCCCGTTTGATTTGGCCGCTAACTGTGGTCATGACATTGACCGAACCGTCTTTGTTCAGGAGTTCGCCGTACCGGAAAGTGATTCGTTGCCCAGCCGTGCCACTGCCCAGCCGGAAAGCGGCCACACCGGCGAAATTCCGGCCCATATCAGCCACGAAAACACCTGTGCTCGGCTCGCTTACGCTTTGCGCCGTCCAAACCCGGCGCCTTGCCACCGCAGGCGCCCGGCGCGGCTCCAGCACTCCGCCCGGACCGTCCACGCGCACAGCCGTGCGCCAGCCCGCATCAGCATAATCAGCCAAACGCCAATCAGGTTTTTCCTTCCGGGCGTCATAAACCTCGCCAAGATAGATGCTGTTGCGCAGGAGAGGCCCCTCTGCAACTTTCCACGAGACGTCACTGGAATGTTTCTCCGTCGTCCCGTCGGCATAAGTGATTTCCAGACGGGCGATCAGGCAAGGG
>CAZKZI010000052.1:0-18632 GCA_964557205.1 uncultured Lentisphaeraceae bacterium | reverse complement strand
GCCCCGGCTCTCAACTCATAACTCCTAATTCCTAATTTCCAACTCCTAACTCGGGCGCGGATTCAACTATGTTGCTTTGCTCCCGCGCCAGGTTTAGCCCCGCTTTTTTCCTCGCATCCGCCCGTTTAGTCGTGGTAAGTTATCAATGTTTAAGTTGAGCAAGACGCCTGTCGGCATGGGTCCGTGTGCGGTTATATCTTACAAGCGGTCGAAAGGGATGCTGGGATCCAGAGTTTTTGCGTGAACAAGGATTGCAAATGCCAAATCCATTTTTCGAACAGCCGATTCTTAATTCGCCCTATGGCTTGCCGCAGCGGCATTGGGAGCTTGATGGCGAGGGCCAGCCGACCCAGCGGATCATCGAAGAGCGCCGCAAGGCCGAGTTCATCGATATCTACGCGATCGAGTCCGACTTCGCCGCCCGCTTCGACGAAATGATCGGAAAGGTCACCCAGCTATGACCGCCATACTCTCATACTCCGACTATCCGGCCTTCCTTGCGGCGCTGAAAGACCGCGTCCTCCAGACCCGGACCTCCGCCGTCCGCGCCGTCAACCGCGAGATGATCCTGCTTTATTGGGATATCGGCCACAGCATTTTGGAGAAGCAGCAGAAAGCCGGTTGGGGCGAATCGGTCGTTGAACGGCTCGCCGCCGATCTCCGGGCCGCTTTTCCCGACATGCGCGGATTCTCCGTAGCGAACATGTGGAGAATGAAGCAGTTTTACCTCGCACATTCCACACCTGAATTTCTCGCACAGGCTGTGCGAGAATTGGGTCCCGTGCCGCAGAACACCCCTGAACCTGAGTTTCTCGCACAGGTTGTGCGAGAATTAGTCGCCACGGTTCCCTGGGGGCATCACGTGGTCTTATTGGGCAAACTCGCCGACCCCGCCGCGCGGCTCTACTATCTCCGCGCCACCGCCCGGTTCGGCTGGTCCCGCAATGTTCTGCTCCACCAGATCAAGGCGCAGGCCTACGAACGCGCAGTGTTGGAAAAGAAGGCCCACAACTTCGAGTCCGCGTTACCCGGACAGCTTGCCGAACAGGCGGACGAGATGATGAAGAGCCGCTACAATCTGTAATTCCTCGGCATCACGCGTGAGGTTAGGGAACGTGAACTCGAAGACCGCCTCGCTGCCCGCCTCAAACAGTTCCTGCTCGAACTCGGCTACGGCTTCTGCTTCGTGGGTCGCCAGTACCGGCTCGCCCTTGGCAAAAAGGAATACTTCATCGACCTGCTCTTCTACCATCGTTTCCTGAAGTCGCTGGTGGCTTTCGAGCTGAAGGTCGGCCCGTTCGAACCCGAATTCGCAGGCAAGATGGATTTCTACCTGAACCTGCTCAACGACACCGAGCGCGGCCCCGGAGACCAGCCCTCCATCGGCATCATACTCTGCACCGAAAAGGACGACGTCGAGGTGGAATACGCCCTGCGCACCAAGCAAAACCCCATCGGTGTCGCCGAATACCAACTTCAACCCGGACTGCCCGCCAAGTTCAAAGGCCGCCTGCCGACAGCCAGGCAGCTTGCCGACGTCGTGCGCGGGGCAAAGGAAGAAGGGTGAGTTTCTTCAGTCGCTCGGTATGGCACGGGGCTCCCTGGCGGAGTTAGAGACGTTTGTGACACTCTGCGAAAAGCTGGCATACCTCGATCAGCCGACTTCAGAGAACTTGTTGACCGACTGTGCGGAGATCAACAAAATGCTCAACGGTCTCATGAAATCGTTCTCCACTCCCCACTAACCACTCGCCACTTATCCCCATGAACTTCCTTATCGCCGAAACCTTCACCGACAGTCTTGCCCGCCTCACGGGTGAGGAGCAAAAAGCCGTCAAGACCACGGCCTTTGATCTCCAACTATCCACTAACCACTAACCACTTCCTCGCCATTTCCCTGCCTCTTTCCCTTGCCTTTATACCAAGTTTAACCAATTATAGCGCTTATAGGCTATAAATCGTTATAAGGAGTTATAAATGGACCCGATCAAAAATCCCTTTTCGCCTGGCGCAGACTCTCCGCCCCCTGAATTGGTCGGCCGCGATCCTATCTTGGACCAGTCCCGTATCCTTCTCGGCCGCGTTAAAGAGCGGCGGCCATTCCTTCAGCGACCACTTCCTGCTCACCGAATGGGAGCAGGTTGTTGACGCCTGACAGTTGGAAAGCTGGGAGGCCTATCGCGACGTGGTCCGGCTGGGCAGAAAAACGCGCCTGACTGAACCCGCCCCTTCACCGCTCGAACACTATGAAGCACGCGTCGTAAGGCTCCATGAAAAAACTGGCCCGGACACTGCCGTCCGGCAGTCTCGCGGCGTTGCCTGCGAGCAGGCCGACCTCGCCCTTGACCGGGTCCCAGCGCGCAGGCACACCCTTGCCGGTGTCGCGGAACACGCACTCGACCGGCCCGGCCACCTCACTGTCGTTCACCACGAAGTATATCTCACGTTCGCCGGTCTGCCGGTGCAGGAAACGCAGCCGCATGTCCGCCTCGTCCGACCGCCAGACGAAATCCGCCGCAGGCAGGCCGCCCGACCCTTCACGGAAACGCCGGATCGCCCCGTCCCCATGACCTTGCGAAAGACGTCCGAACACCTGTTCCTCTTCACTCGCGCCGGTCGGCACCAGCCACACGACGACCCCGTTCGAGGCCAGCCGCCGGACCAACTTCTCCGCGTCCGACTGCCGTAGCGACTCCGCCGTCACCGCGACATGCCGATACGAGCGCTCCGACTCGAAACCGACGCGGCCGTCTTCAAAAAAGGCGGCGTCCAGCATCACGCCGTTCGCGCAGTCGCACATGTGGCCCGCTAGCGCGGCCGGCGGTGCGTCGCCCAGCACCAGCATGTCCGACACCGGCTCGCCCTTTTGCAGCAGCGTCTGACACCGGTGCAGATAAAGGCATAGCTCCCGCAGCCCCCCCAGCCCGGCGTCGTTAGGCACCGCGCCGCCGGTGTCCAGCAGAATACGCGTAGCGCCATCCGTAAGCAGCCGGTCAACCTCGCGCTTCCAGGGGAACGGCAGTATCGCCGCCACGGGAGTGTTCGTCCCAGCCGCCATGACCAAACGCCCCGTCACCAGCCGCCGCCCCATCGCGCGCGCGCCGCCTGACGCGCGCCGGTTCGCCCGCGCGGAAGCCTCGCAGCGCGAAACGTCGATCATCGGTCGCCGGAAATACAGCGACACCTCTTCGGGATCAAGTGTCGTCTCGCCGATGCTCAAGCCCGCGTCCAGGCCGGCCGCGAACACCAGCTCTTCGACCGTCTTGCCGATGCGTTCGCGCCACAGCGATCTCACGGCCCCGGCCAAATGCCGCCGCACATGTTCCGTTACGGCCTCGCCGCCTACAGTGAATCCGGCCAGAGCCGGCAAATGACGCTCAAGCCCCAGTCCACTGAGCTTTAGGAACTCGGTCGGCAAACCACCCATCCAGATAAGCTCATGCCGCCCCGGCATGGACATCTGATACCACTGGACTGTGCGACCGTAACCGCGGCTCAAACGGCTCTGGCACTCGGACAGCCACCGGTTGACATGCCGCGCCAGACGCTTGTCCACGAAGTAATCCGGCATGGGCGGATCGATCTCGATAGTGCCGAACCGGATCAGACTCCACCTGCCTTCACCGATATGCCCGCCTTTGCTCATGTTTACCGGCTGGGGCAGCCGTGCGCCCCCATTGTCATGCGGCACAGCCATACACTCTAGCAGTCGCAGCAGGGCATCCTCTCGAAAGACCGAAGGAAAAGCATTTGTTCCCAATTCTGCCGGACCCTGCACCGGGTACGCCGCCCACGACAACCGGCGCAGACGAGCCATCGAAACCGCCTCATCGGGCGCGACAAAAAAATCCCGCAGCCCTATTTCCATGCCGGTTTGCCCGGCGTGATCCGTCAGCTTGGCCAGCAATTCCCATACTTTTTCATCAGCCGTGCCAACCTCCAACAACACGCCGCCCGCGCCCATCTCCCGCGCACGGTCAATCTGCCAGACAGCTCGATCAAAGTCCATGCCGGCCAGAGGCAGAGAAAGCTCCAAAACCGGCTTGGCCGTGACAGACACCGGTTCGAGAAATTCTCCCTCCAAGTCAGCGCCTTGCGCCGCCATCAGCGACGCGCACAACCATGCGGCCAAGAGCCGCGCAATATTGGACTTACCACGCATTGTGTAAGTGTAGCAAATCCCGCACCCTCCTCCAACACCAGCCGAATGCAATTTCACTTTTGCCCACACCGAGCGGCGGGCTTCGCAATTACAAAACCCATGTCCATCCGTGGTTCTGAAATCCGTATCTTGGCCCTGAATCATCCCGGCGGCAAACGCACGAACAGAACGCATATCGGCGTCGGCACCTGAATGATGCTGCGCGTCTGGTAAGTCAGCCGCCCCGTCTCGGGATCGGCCTTGTGCACCGCGACGGTGTGCGAATCCGCGCCCGCCGCCAGCAGCCAGCCGCCGCACGGCGACAGATTGATGTTGCGCGGGAACGCCCCGCGCACCGGCTGCGTCTGGATCAGCTCCGGCGCGTCCGCGCCCGGGCCGACACGGAACACAGTCACCGTGTCGTTGCCGCGGTTCGAGGCGTACAGGAAGCGTCCGCCCGGATGCGTCAGTATCTCGGCGGCGCTGTTGTGCGTCTCGCCCGCTTTGACCGCCTCGCTCAACGTCGGCACGGTGGACAGCAGCCGCGCGCTGCCCGCCTCCGCGTCCCAAGCGTAGGTCGAGAGCGCCAGCGACAGCTCGTTGAGCAGATAGATCCGGCGCCCGTCCGTGGAGAACCGCATGTGCCGCGGCCCGGAGCCGTGGGGCGCCGCGATGAAGCCGTGGCGCGCAACAGCAGGCGCCGCCGCGTCCACCCGGTACACCACAATGCCGTCCAGCCCGAGATCCGGCACCAGCGCGAAGCGCCCGTCCGGCGAGAACCCGCACCAGTGCGGATGCGGCGCGTCTTGACGTTTACCGACCACGCCCGCACCCGGCCCGGGGTGCTCGTGCACCTTCGCCGCGCCCAACCGCCCCTCCGCGTCCAGCGGGAAGAGCGCGACCGACCCGCCGCCATATTGCGCGGTCAGCAGAAAGCGCCGGGAAGGATGCACGGCCAGGTGGCAGCCCTGACCGTCGCCCGTGGGCGCGGCCGTGAAAGCCTGCAGCGCCCCGCAGGCGCCAATGCGGTAGCCGGTCACACCATAGCCGCCCTCGCCGTTCGCCACGACATAGAGCTTTTCGCCGTCCGGATGCAAGGCCAGAAAACCCGGCGAGCCGATCTCGGCCGCCAGTTCCGCCGGCCCGAGCTTGCCGGTCACATTGTCGAACTGCGCGCGGTAGATGCCTTTGGACGGCGCGCCGCCGGTTCCAAAGTACACGCAGAGTTTTTCCGCCCGCAACGGCTCGGCCAAAACGCCTGCTGCGGCCGCCAGCACCAAAAAAGTTTGTTTAAGGTTTATCATGCGATTAAGTTATCATTCCTTGCCTTTACGCTCAAGCACTTCCATTACCACCGATTCTTTGCTTTAATAATGCCAACACAACCAAAAGGAGGAGCCGTGATAAAGTTGTTGTCCTGTTTAGTTTTAGCCTGCGCGTGTCTTGTGGTTGCCGACGAGATGGCCGTCAAGACCGTGCCTGTACGCCCTTCTGGCATAACCAGTCTTTTCAACGGCAAGGATCTTGCGGGATGGACCAAGGTAATCACCGCCGAACCCGGAAACTGCCCGGATATCACTTGGAGCGTGGCGGAAGGCTTCATACGCTGCACCGGCAAGCCTTTCGGCTATCTAATGACGCAACAATCCTACGCCGACTACAAGCTGTGCGTCGAATACCGCTGGTACGAACGGACCGAGCAGATGAACAGCGGCATCTTCGTCCATAAGAACGGGCCGGACAACTTTTTTCTGCCTAAGGCGATCGAAGCCCAGTTGAAAGAGGAGAACGCGGGCGATTTCGTGCTGCTCTCGAAAGCCACGCTCAACGGCCTGGAAAACCCCAAAAACCTGCGAGTCGAAAAGAAAGCCGCCTCCTCGGAAAAACCCTTCGGCGAATGGAACAAGGTCGAGATCATCGTCAAAGGCGACGCTATCGACGTCTTTGTCAACAGTGTCCTGCAGAACAGCGGCACCGGCGCCTATGCCGACGCCGGAAATATCTGCCTGCAGAGCGAGGGTGGACCGATCGAGTTCCGCAACATCACCGTCGAGCCCCTGCCCAGAGGCCGCTAACCCCTAAAACCTTACTAAACAAGGATACACCATGCATATCAACCGACGCTCATTCATCAAAGCCGCTGCGGCGGCCGGAGCACTCTCAAGCATCCCCCTCACCTCCAAATCAGCGGACACGCCCGCCTGTGACTTTAAGACCCGCCTGCATAAGGCGCTGATCGCAAAGGTCGCGGATGACGCCACCTGCGCACGCCTGGCAAAAGCCGGCTTCCCGGGAGTTGAACTAACCAATAAAGACGTGACGGTCGAACAGGCCCGCCAAGGACGCCTGACCGCCGCCAAACACGGGGTTAAAATACACTCCTTCATGTACGGCTGGGCGCACTTCAACCATGCTGATCCGGATGCCCGGCGCACCTCAATCGAGGATGTCAAACGCATAATCCGGGTCTCAGCGGAATACGGCGCATCCACCATGCTGCTGGTCCCCTGCCGCGTGAGCATGAACATGCCGAAACCTTCGCAGTTCAAGATCGACTTCGACCCTCGCAGCCTGCATGTCAAAACCGTGGCCGAAGGCGATAACTCCGCCTTCGTCGATTACATCGCGGCCCAGAACACCGCCACCGACCTCACGCGCCAGGCGGTCGAAGAACTGATGCCGGTAGCCGCACGCGAAGGCATCATCATCGCGTTGGAGAATGTCTGGAACAACCTGTGGGTGCTGCCGGACTTCGCCGCCGCATTCGTGCGCTCCTTTGAAAACCAGTGGGTCAAGGCCTACTTCGACCTCGGCAACAACGTACGCTACGCGCCGACCGAAGAGTGGTTACGTAAGCTGAACAGCGCCATCGTCAAAATGCACATCAAGGACTTCAAGATCAACCGTGACAAGAAGAACGACGGTGACTTCGTGCCGATCGGAAAAGGCAGCATCGACTGGCGCTCCGTGCGCAAGGTCATTGACGAGATCGGCTACCACGGATGGGTCACCATCGAGAGCGGCGGCTTCACCGATGACGAGCACAGCGCCATGATGGACCGCTTCTTCGACGGCCAAGGCGCATAAAAACAAACTGCAGTCATGTCTGGCGACGCGCGGCAGGAAGATCATCCTTGAGCGTCTCGCGCAGGATTTCGAGTTTTTCCCGCAACGAATAAGGCGTATAGACATAATCCTGCTCGTATTGGAACCCCAGCCGCGAGTCTCGCGTGGCCGCCAGCAGAGAAAGCTCTGTGCGCGCGATTTCCCCGCGCAGGATCTGTTCCATCCTGTCTAGGATCGCCCCTGCCTTCACCCGGTCTTTTTCCGACGCGTGACGAAAACGCAGATCCTCGAATTCCAGGATCGCGCAATCGCTCTGCATCATGCGCTGCAGTTGCTCGGCCACCACCACTTCGCGAAATGCCTGCCGCCGCTTAGCCTTCGGGCTGCTGAGAGCTGCCGCCCGGTACAATTTTAGCCCCTCCTCCATCTTGACGGCAGCCTGACGCAGATACTTGAGGAAAACAGGCAGCACTTCTATTTCCTTGCCGACTGCCACGCCGGTTGCGGAGCGGGCATACTGCTCGGCTTTATTTGTCTTGTTGCTGAAATCAGGATAGAAAACCATGCGCGAAACAGTGAACGGCCAATGCGGATTAAGATTTCCGCCGAAATACCCCATCCACTTGCTGTGGTCTGTCCATGAATACTTGAACGTCACGGTTCGTTCGGGCGGCTCACGGAAGAAAAGCGGATTTCCCACGGCATTGTTGGTGCCCATGTTCGGACCGGTGTCGGGTACCAAGCGTATCGCCTGGCTGAAAAGCTCCCAGGCTTTCAAAACCATGTCTCTCCCGTCAGCCCCGAAGATGCGGGTGGCAAACGCCGCTAAAAGCTCTTCGAGCGGAGGCTCGCCGCTCCAGCAGGTCCAGGCCCTCAGCTCGGCAATGAAATTCGGACTGTAGCCGCTACTCCAGCTCTCGAGAGTGCCGTTGACTCCGTGTTTCTCCAGCGCCTTGTACCGGGTGTGCCACTGATAAGGAAAGGGGAGATAGGGGCTGGTGCCGTACTGCCAGCTCGTGAATGTGTCCACTTTGGAATAAACGCTCATGCCCCTCTCACGAGCCTCGGCCATCTGCGCGATGGTCACTTCCGCCGGCCCGATCTGGGACAGTGAGTAATCCCGCAGGTAGCCTTGCATGCCGTCGATCTCGAAGCTCTTGCCGTTTTCCCAGGTCAGCATCGGGATCGTGTCGGAGGGAAGCTGCCGGATGAAATAACGCTTCATGTCGACGCTCTGCGGGCGGAAGTCGATATTATACTCCCAAGGGAGGATTTCGATGGCGGGGTTCAAGCGGTGGCACTCTTCGGACACGATGCCGACCGCCTTGCTCCAGTTCCGTGCCCATTCCTCCAGGTACTCTTTGCTCGCACCGTGGCCGCCGCCCCATTTTTTGTACCAGAACCCTTCCGTCAGCAGGATATAACCCTTGATGTCGGGAAGCTCCTTAACTATGTCGCGGACCAGTTTCCGGAGACCCTCTTCGCTCTCCGGCGTCCCCATATACTGGTATATGATCGGCGCGTAGACCTTGATGCCGTGCCGCGCGGCGCGCTTGACCAGATCCCGCATGCGGGCCGGATCCTGTCTGCGCACGTTGAACAGCAGACGCGCGTAAAACTCCGTCGATGTCTCGGCCGTGGTACGGTCGCCGTTCGGGTTGGCGTACACCGAGGCGAAGATGCCGTCAAACCCGTTGTGCGCCAGATGCGAGAGCAGGCTGTCCGGCCACTCCATCCAGCCCATCCAAGAATGGACCATGCGTACATTGTAGAGGCTATGCCGGACTATATTAAGATCTTTGGGCAGGAAAGGCGCCTCGCGCAGGTTCATCCGCGCCTCGAGATTGTAAAGCCCGTACATGGCGCCCCGCTCGTCGTAGCCGCACACCGTCACCCGCTCCGGCGTCGCAGATATCTCGTAGTCCTTCGGACCCTTGAGCGCCGCGCCGTACCCGGGCATCTGCTCGCGCGTCCCGACGACTATCACGCGTTCCCGCCCCTGCACGCCCCCCAGCGGGCTCCGAACCTCAATCCTCACATTAACGCCCATCGAGGTCGCCAGGTAGTCCTGAAAGTCATGCGCCGCGGTCTTCAAGACCTCCGAACTGCCGGAATCCCACACCAGGGTCCAACCCTGCTCCGACAACGCGAACTCGCCATCGAGGAGCCGGGCGGCGGGATCACGTCTGCCAGCCACATGCACCGGTCCCTCCGACAACCGCTTGTGGTATGCGTAAAGCTCCTCAGGCGGCAGCGTCCGCTCCAACTCGCGGGCAAACATCTCCGTGGTAATGTTCCTGCGGCCAAACTTACCGGGTACCGTACTCTTACAGGACACACCGGTCAAAAGAGTCGCCCCTGCCGCCCCGGCCGATGCGCTGGCCATGAACGCCCGTCGTGTGAGTTTGTTTTCAGACATGCCGCCCTCCCTGAACATATTGATAATGCAATCAGGCGCTTGCAAATTCCTTGCAGCACCTCAGATAACTGCTTGTCATGTTGTAACAAAACAAAAACTGCATGACAAGGGGGATGCGATTGTCGATGGCTTTTGCAGCCCGGCCATAATCGACAACTTAGCAGGATCGACAGCGCGGCGGGCTAGTCAGGGTGACACCAAACCGTACTGCTTGACCTTGTAGCTAACGATACGCGGGGTCGAATGCAACTGACGCGCCGTGGCGGCAATGTTTCCCAAGTTAAGTTTCAGCGCCTGATCCAGAATCGCTCGCTCGTACGTTTCCACCATGTCGCCTAGCGAAGTGCCGTCGATAAGTATGGGCTTTGCGTGGATTTCGGGTTTTTCGGATTCGCCCAGCAACTGGATCGAGGACGGCAAGGCGGCGGAACGGATCACCTCGCTATCGGAGAGTAGCACGGCGCGCTCGATGCAGTTCTCCAGCTCCCGCACGTTGCCCGGCCAGGTGTGCCGCATCAGCAAATCGACAGCCTCGTTGGAAAACTTGGTCACCTTCTTGCCGTTCTCCTCGGCGTACTTGACCATAAAGTGGTCGGCCAGCAAAATGATGTCGGCCTTGCGCTTGACCAGCGGCGGCACAAAAATCGGGAACACGCTGAGCCGGTAATACAGATCCTCACGGAACAGCCGCTCCTCCACCATTTTCGGCAAGTCGCGGTGCGTCGCCGCAATGATGCGCACATTGACCTTGGAGGTCTTAATGTCTCCCACCCGCTCGAACTCTCGCTCCTGCAGCACGCGCAATAACTTGGACTGGATCAAAAACGGGATCTCGCCGACCTCATCGAGAAAGATCGTACCGCCGTCCGCCCGTTCGAAGCGGCCTTTGCGATCCGTCACCGCGCCAGTGAAAGCGCCTTTGACGTGGCCGAACAGTTCGCTCTCGATCAAACTCTCAGGCAGCGCCGCGCAGTGTACACGCACAAATGGCTCGTCCGCCCGGTTGCTGGCATAGTGGAGCGCGTGCGCGACCAGTTCTTTACCGGTTCCGGTCTCGCCGTGGATCAGCACCGTGGCCTGACTCTTTGCCACCTGAAAGATCTGATCGTAGACGCCTTGCATCTCTCGCGAGTTACCCACGATATTGTTGGGATGGTAACGCCGCGTCAGTTCGGCGCGGAGCTGGTAGTTCTCTTTCTTAAGCGTCTCTTGCTCTTCCAGGACATCGCGCCGCAACAGCAGCGCACGAGCCAGCATGGAGGCCACAATGCCGAGAATCGTGGCGTCCTCCTGCAGCTGCACGTCCGGCGCAAAAGACCGGTAGACGCTCAACGCACCCACCACCTCCTGTTTTTCCTTGATCGGCACGCAGATGAAAGCCGTGTCCGAACTCTTGCCGAGTTGCGTGCGGTTCAGGAAGATCGGCGAATCGCTGGTACGCGGTATGATCATCGGCTCGCCCGAAAAAACCACTTTGCCGGTCACACCCTCGCCCAGCTTGTAGCGGCCAAGTTCGGCCTGCACGCGCGTCAAGCCATGCGCGGCCTCGATCAGGATGTCGTCGCCGCCCTTACGCAACAGCGTGATGGTCACCAAACGGAAACCGAGACACTCCGCCAGCGCATCCAGAATCGGATGCACCACCGAACGAATGTCGAGGCTCTGGTCGACAAGCGTGCTGATACTGTGCAACAGCTTGATTTCCTGTAAATGTCGACTCTGTTCCATTTCTTCCTTCATCCAAAAAAACGTGGCCGGATTAGTGTCTCATGCACTCTTGTTGTTTTTGCATCTCTATTGTAACGAAAACCCAGCAAAAACCCAGTACGCTCTCAAAAAATATCGGCCGTCACATTTTTGTCTCTTGCCGACAACATCATCAACGGTTCAAAACGATTGAAAACTCTTTGCTTCGCTAGGCTAGAACGAAGCCTATGCACGCGAGGCTTACTTCCGTTTTTCGTGATTGTATTTGACTTTACGAACCGTCTCACTGAAAATCTATGCTTTTTATCACGTACATATCCCCTGTCCCATGATTGCCATTGTTGATTATAAAGCAGGAAATCTCACCAGCGTGCAACTCGCCTTTCGGGCTTTGGGGTGCGACGCGATCATCACCTCTGACCTGCATGCCATCCTCGCCGCGGAACGCGTCGTTTTCCCCGGCGTCGGCGCGGCAGGTTCCGCCATGGCGAACCTGACCGGTCTGGGGCTTATACCCGTCCTCAAAGAGGTCGTCGCGCGGGGCAAGCCTTTCTTAGGCATCTGCCTCGGCACGCAGATCCTTTTCGATTTTTCGGAAGAGGATGGCGGAACTTCCACCCTCGGCATCCTCCCCGGACGCATCCCGCGCTTTCAGCCCTCCTCCCCGTGGGACAAGGTGCCCCAGATGGGCTGGAACCAAATGAAGACGGTACGCCCTCACCCGTTGCTCGACGGCATCGGGGATGAAAGCGACTTCTACTTCGTCCACAGCTATTACCCTCTGCCCGCAGACCCCGCGCTCGCCATTGGAACAACGCGTTACGCGAACGTGACTTTCGCCTCGATGGTGGGACGCGCCAACGTGGTCGCCACCCAATTCCATCCCGAGAAATCAGGGCGTATCGGACTGCTTCTGCTCGCTAACTTCACCCACTGGATCCCCAACTGTAACTTGTAACCTTCCCTCTGCTCTATGCTCACCAAACGCATCATACCTTGTCTGGACATCATCAAGCGCCGGGTTACAAAGGGTGTACAGTTCAAGAACAATATCGACCTCGGCGACCCGGTCGAAATGGCCGTCCGTTATTCCGATGACGGGTGTGACGAACTGGTTGTCTACGATATCACTGCCTCGGCCGAACGCCGCCCCATCGACATCGGCATAGTGCGTGATGTCGCCCGATCTATCCGAATCCCCTTCGCGGTCGGTGGCGGGATCGCCAAACTTGAGGACATGTCACGCGTGTTGCTCGCAGGCGCAGAAAAGATTTCCGTCAACTCGCTCGCGATCCAAAATCCGAACGTCATTGCCGAAGGCGCGCACGCGTTCGGCACGCAATGCATCGTGTTGGGCATGGATCCGGTGTCAACCAAGGACACCGTACGCTGTCCCAGTGGATACGAGATCACCACATACGGTTTCCGTGAGCGCACCGGAATGGACGCCGTAGAGTGGGCAAAGTGTGCCGAACAGCTCGGAGCGGGGGAAATCGTGGTCAACTCGGTGGACGCGGACGGGACACGCGCGGGATTTGAACTCACCATCACGCGGTTGATCTCCGAGGCTGTCCGGATCCCCGTGGTCGCCTCGGGAGGTGCGGGGAGTCCCGCACATCTGCGAGACGCCTTTGTCACCGCTCACGCGGATGCCGCCATCGTGGCCGGCATGCTCCATACCGGTGATTTCACGATTCGCGAAATTAAAGAGGCCCTGTACGCTGACGGCGTGCCCGTCCGGATGACCTGGTAAGAGACATGGGCGTTTCGTCCTTTTTCACCCGGAAAAGAACAACATATTTGTATGGACGCCGCAGAAAACAACATATTTGTTCCTGTCGCCTTTTGCGGGGCTGGCATGAAAAAGGGGGCTTTGCCGTCTTTTCCGCGTTTTCCCAATGTAATTTAAGGTTGGTATATAAACTGCTTTAGGGAAATAACGCACACATCTGCCAAGTTATGGTAGAAACGTCGTGAAAGAATGGAGAAAAAATGAGCTACGTGAAACATGTTCTTGAAAACGTCCGCAAGCGCAACGCAACTGAACCTGAATTTCTGCAAGCCGTTCAAGAAGTTCTAGAATCACTTGAACCCGTCGTGTCCGCCCGACCGATGCTGGAAAAAGAACGCATCCTTGACCGGCTCGTCGAGCCTGAGCGGATGATCGTATTCCGTGTCCCGTGGGAAGACGACAAGGGTATATTTCACGTGAACCGGGGGTTTCGGATTGAATTCAATAGTGCGATCGGCCCCTATAAGGGAGGGCTTCGTTTTCACCCCTCGGTCAACCAGAGCATCCTGAAGTTTCTAGGGTTCGAACAAATTTTCAAAAATGCACTCACCACCCTGCCGATGGGCGGCGGCAAAGGGGGCTCGGACTTTGATCCCAAGGGCAAGTCGGATCGCGAAGTGATGCGCTTCTGCCAGTCGTTCATGAGCGAGCTCTTCCGCCATATCGGCCCCGACACCGATGTGCCGGCCGGTGACATTGGCGTGGGAGGACGTGAGATCGGCTACTTGTTTGGCGAATACAAACGGTTGCGGAACGAGTTTACCGGCGTGTTGACCGGCAAGGGGCGCACATGGGGCGGTTCGCTGATCCGCCCGGAAGCTACCGGTTACGGGTGTGTCTTCTTCGCCCAAGAGATGCTCAAGCGGAGAGGAGAGGAATTCGCGGGTAAGGTCTGTACGGTTTCCGGTTCCGGCAACGTGGCACAGTACACGATCGAGAAACTGAACCAGCTCGGCGCGAAATGTGTCACCATGTCCGATTCGACCGGAACGATTTATGACAAAGACGGCATCACCACCGAGAAGCTGGCCTTTGCGATGGAGTTGAAGAACGTCAAGCGCGGTCGCATCAAGGAGTATGCGGATAACTTCGCTTGCGAATACTTTGAGGGGCAGAAGCCTTGGCAAGTGAAGTGCGACTGCGCATTCCCTTCCGCCACCCAGAACGAAATCAGCGGGAACGACGCCGCCGCGTTGCTAAAGAACGGTTGCAGGCTGGTCGCCGAGGGCGCGAACATGCCGAGCACGCCGGAAGCCGTCGAACGGTTCCTGGCCGCAAAAATCATGTACGCGCCGGGCAAAGCATCCAATGCCGGCGGCGTAGCCACGTCCGGCCTGGAGATGAGCCAGAACTCGATGCGTTTCGATTGGACGCGAGAAGAGGTCGAGACCCGCCTGCACATGATCATGGGAGATATCCATAACCAGTGTTGGGATCGCGCCGAAGAGTTCGGCGAGCAGGGCAATTATGTGGTGGGCGCGAATATCGCCGGCTTCATGAAGGTCGCGACGGCAATGCTTGAGCAGGGTCTGGTTTAGCATCCATTCTTCTCTCAGCAACAGCGGTTGTTCTTCGCACGCGCCCCGTGTTGAGAGCATCTCAAGCTATCAGCAAACAAAGAACCCCGGTTTTGCCGGGGTTTCTTTGTTTGCCACTCGGGCGGAACAATAGGTGGCGAACGTCCCGCCGCTATTCCCACTCGATCGTGGCGGGGGGTTTGGAGCTGATGTCGAAGACCACGCGGTTGATGCCGCGAACCTCGTTGATGATGCGGTTCGAGATACAGGCCAGCGTGTCGTACGGCACGCGGGTCCAGTCCGCGGTCATGGCGTCGATGCTGTCCACCACGCGCAGGACGCAGACGTTTTCGTAGGTGCGCTGGTCACCCATGACGCCGACCGATTTGACGGGCAGCAGAATGGCGAAGGACTGCCAGATCGACGTGTAGTTTGGCAGTTTGCGTATTTCTTCTTGCACGCGCAAATCGGCCTGTTGGATCAGAGCCACGCGTTCGGCGTTGATTTCGCCCAAGATCCGCACGCCCATGCCGGGGCCGGGGAAAGGCTGGCGGTCAAGGAGCTCAGCGCTCATGCCGAGCACACGCCCCACAGCGCGGACCTCATCCTTAAAGAGCTCGCGCAACGGCTCGACCAGCTCGAACTTCAGATCCGGCGGCAGACCTCCCACGTTGTGGTGGCTTTTGATCGTCTGGCTGGGGCCTTTGAGCGGGCTGACGCTCTCGATGACGTCGGGATAGATCGTGCCCTGAGCAAGAAATTTGCAGTCCTGAAACTTGCGGGCTTCCTCTGCGAAGACATCGATGAAAACCTTGCCGATGATTTTACGTTTCGACTCAGGTTCTTCCACTCCCTTAAGCGCGTCGTAAAAACGCCCCTTGGCGTCGACTACGCGCAAGTCCATCTCGAGCTTGGCGCGGAACATCTCCTCGACCTGCCGGTCCTCGCCGTAGCGGAGCAGACCGTTGTCCACAAAGATGCAGTGCAGACGGTCGCCGATGGCTTTGTGCAAAAGCACCGCCACGACGGAAGAGTCCACGCCGCCGCTGAGGCCGAGCACCACGTGTTCATCGCCAATCTGCTTTTTTAGTTTCTCCACCGTCTCGTCTACCCATGAGGAGAGCTTCCAGTCGCCGACACACCCGCAGACGGCGAAGAGGAAATTGTGGAGAATCTTGTCGCCGTGCTGGGTATGGACAACCTCGGGATGAAACTGGAGCGCGTAAAAGTTATGAGCCTCGTCAAACATGGCCGCATGGGGGCAGGAAAAGGAACGTGCGGAGGTCACAAATCCTTCCGGCATGACTTCGACCTGATCGCCATGGCTCATCCAGACATTGAACTTAGACGGCAGCCCAGCGAAGAGCCTGTTACCTGATAGGACCTCAATCTGGGTGTGACCGTATTCGCGATGGTCGCCGGGCGTGACCGTACCCTCGAGCGTTATGGCGGTAAGCTGCATCCCATAACAAATACCCAGTACTGGGATGCCGAGATCAAAAATTGCAGGATCGCACTGTGGCGCGCCCTCCTCAAAAACGCTGTTAGGGCCGCCGGAAAAAATGATGCCTGCTGGTTTGCGCCCGCCCAATATGGAGGCGGGGGTATCGAAATGCAGGATCTCGGAGTAGACCTTCTGCTCACGCACGCGACGGGCGATGAGTTGGGTATACTGCGAGCCGAAATCGAGAATAGCGATCCAATCGTTCTGCTGCATGCCAGAAATTCCTTTTTCACGCATAGTTTACCGGTTCCGCGGGCACTTGAAAAGAATTGAAAATGATTCGTGTTCGTCACATTTTTGTCGGCGAGTATGCCCCAAAACTGTTATACGCAACATTTTGGGGCTTCTTTTTTCGTGTGCCCATCACATCTACACGACGGGACTTATAGGGAAACACCTACCCACAGGGCGTGCCTTATCTGGATTTTGCGGATTCTTGTCCGTTTTTCATCTCATTTATCTTTACGCTGGTTTTGATCCCGTTTGGCACAGCCCCTGCTTTCAGGTTAATGAATTATTCTGTCCAGACTGGAACCTCTGCGATGCCCAAAAGAAACGATCTTTCGAAAATAATGATTGTTGGTGCCGGGCCGATTGTAATCGGCCAAGCCTGCGAATTCGACTACTCCGGTGCCCAAGCCTGTAAGGCCCTGCGCGAAGAGGGTTACGAGGTGATTTTGGTCAACAGCAACCCTGCCACCATCATGACCGATCCGGAGTTCGCAGACCGGACGTACATCGAGCCGCTCACCGTTGACATCCTGCACGAGATTATTCGCCGCGAGCGCCCCGACGCCCTGTTGCCGACGCTCGGTGGCCAGACAGCCTTGAACCTCGCCATCCAACTGGCCGACCAAGGCATCCTGGAGCGTTATCAGGTCGAGATGATCGGCGCCAATGCCGAGGTTATCCGCCGCGCCGAGGACCGCCAGCTCTTCAAAGACGCCATGCTTCAGGTCGGTCTACAGGTGCCCAAGAGCGGCACGGCGCACACGCTGGAGGAGGCATGGCGGATTCAGAAAGAGATCGGCATGTTCCCCCTCATCATCCGTCCCGCCTTCACACTCGGAGGCAGCGGCGGCGGCATCGCCTATGACGCGCAACAATTCGAGGCTATCTGCTCCAACGGCCTCAGCCTCAGCCCGGTCAACGAGATACTCGTCGAAGAGTCGGTGCTCGGTTGGAAAGAGTTCGAGATGGAGGTCATGCGCGACCGCAAAGACAACATCTCCATCATCTGCTCGATCGAGAACTTCGATCCCATGGGCATCCACACCGGCGATAGCATCACCGTGGCGCCGGCCATGACGCTCACCGACCGCGAGTACCAGATGCTGCGCGACGCCTCGATCGCGGTCATGCGCGTGATCGGCGTCGAGACCGGCGGCTCGAACGTCCAGTTCGCCATCAACCCGGACGACGGCCGCCTTGTGGTCATAGAGATGAACCCGCGCGTGAGCCGTTCCTCGGCGCTCGCCTCCAAGGCCACGGGGTTCCCCATCGCGCGCATCGCCGCTAAGCTCGCCATCGGCTACACGCTTGACGAGTTGCGTAACGACATCACGCGCGAGACGCCCGCCTGTTTTGAACCCGCCCTCGACTACGTGGTTACCAAGGTGCCGCGGTTCGCCTTCGAGAAGTTTCCCGGCTCGAACCCAACGTTGACCACCTCAATGAAGTCGGTGGGCGAAACCATGGCCATCGGCAAGACCTTCCAGCAATCGCTCCAAAAGGCACTGCGCTCCCTTGAGATCGGACGCGGCGGCTTCGGGACGGACGGCAAGGATAAGGAAGTCAGCCAACATCTCACCGACGAGTCGCTCGAGAACGCCCTGCGCCACGCGGGGCCGATCCGAATCTTCCATATCCACGAGGCCTTCGTGCGCGGCTGGAGCGTCGAGCGCATTCAGCACATCACCAAAATCGATCCGTGGTTCCTCAACCAGCTCCACGAGCTGGTCGCCTTCGAGGACGAGATCCGCAAGACTGGTTCTCTCGAAAAACTGGCCGCAGATCCGCCTCTCTTCCGGCAGACCAAAGAGTTCGGTTATTCCGACAGGCAGATCGCCTTCCTCACCGGTTCGACCGAAGCGGAGGTGCGCGCCACACGCGACCGGCTCGGCCTCGCGCCGGTGTACGGTTTGGTCGACACTTGCGCTGCGGAGTTCAAGGCCTTCACCCCCTACTTCTACTCCACGTGGTCCACCTGCGCCGATCTCGCGGATTTCGGCGACGCCTCCGGTAGGGACGGCTCCCCGCAGCCGTCCGCCAAGAAAAAGATCATGATCCTTGGCGGCGGCCCCAACCGCATCGGCCAGGGCATCGAGTTCGACTACTGTTGCGTCCACGCCTGTTACGCTCTGCGCGAGGCCGGCTTCGAGACCCTAATGGTCAACAGCAACCCCGAGACCGTTTCGACCGATTACGACACTGCGGACAAGCTCTACTTCGAGCCCGTGACCCTTGAAGACGTGCTAGCCATCTAC
>CAZKZI010000051.1:0-18737 GCA_964557205.1 uncultured Lentisphaeraceae bacterium | reverse complement strand
ATTCCCAGGAAAGTTTCCTGAGTTTCGGTGTCGTTTTCATTTGACGCAACAGGACGTTCCAGCCGCGCGTGGCGGCTCGCGCGTAAAGATGCTGCATGGTCTCCAGAAAGCGCTCGTGGCCACGCCAGAACGGCACCGGACCCAGCCGGCAGACCAAGGGGGCGCGGGCAACGGCTCTGGTAGACGGGCCGAAGTCCTGCTCGGCGGGCAACGGCGAGCCGTAGAAGGGAACCGGGAGCTTGCAAGCGGACGGGGCGGACGGGGCGGACGGAGCGGACGGGGCACCGACGAGATCTTCGCGGGTGATGCCGCGCAGCGTCAGCAGCAGCAGCGGCGCGCGCGCGATCTCGTCACCCAGCAGGCAGTAGACCGCGGCGAGGTGTTTGCAGGGGTTGGCGTAATCCGGGCAAGTGCAGCGGCTCACGAGATCGTCCGCGCGCTGCGGGAAGAGCGGGCAGCCAACCGCGCGGAAAAGCTCTTCGGTCTCCTGCGGCAAGTCCGATACCAGCAGCCGCGCCGCCAGAAGCGGGCGCTGTTGCAGCGCAGCTACCAGCGTTGCTTTTGCTGCGTCTTTGACAGTCTTGAAGCTGATCTCGCTGCGGTAAGGTTCGGCTGCGGCGCCCTGCACCAGAGCCGATACCCTGCCGGGTGTGATCTCAAGTTCAGAGACCTGGCCGGAGACCGCGTAGCCGCGGCCGCGGCCGAGACGGGCGCCGAGACGGAAACCTTCGAAGATTTCCGTCCAGCGGCGGCTCCACCAGACGCGCTGAGGACCTGTCGCCGTGCTTTGCGCGCGTATGCCGCCCTTGACACCCAGCGGCATCCGCGCCTTGTATTTTTTCTTGCTCATTTTTTACTCTCACCATTGCGGAGTAGGACAAGATTATTGCGACCACCAAGTGGACGCAATGACGAGAGTAAAAGAGAGAGAGAAGAACCAGGCCGTCAGGCCGTTTGAACCCTTGAACCTTAAACCCTTAAACCAGCGGTGCCAGCCGCGTTTGAACCCTCCCCACTCTTTAACTCTTCTCTCTTAACTCTTCCCTATTCTGCCGACCCCCACTCCAGCGAAAGGTCCACCGAAGGCGCGGAATGGGTCAGGCAGCCGAGCGATATTGCGTCGATCCCGGTGGCCGCCACTTCGCGCGCTCTTTCAAGCGTGATGTTGCCGGAGGCCTCAGTGCGGGCTGTGCCGCGGCACAGCTTCGCGCACTCGCGCATCATCGCGCAATCCATATTGTCCAGCATGATCCAGTCCGGGCGGCCGCGCAGGGCGCTGACGCATTCAGCCACGCTCTCGACCTCGACCTCGATCTCTAACCCGGGGAAAACCTTGCGGGCCTCGGCCACGGCCAAGTCCAACCGGTCGGGATCGCCTCCCTGCCACAGGCGGCGGTGGTTATCTTTGATCAGAACACGATCGAAGAGTCCGAAGCGGTGGTTGCTGCCGCCGCCGCAAAGCACGGCGTTTTTCTCGAACAGGCGCAGGCACGGCGTGGTTTTGCGCGTGTCAAGTATCATGGTGCCGTACTCCCGGACCGCCTCCACGAAGGCACGGGTGAGAGTGGCGATGCCGCACATGCGCTGCATGAAATTCAGCGCCGTGCGTTCAGCGGCAAGAATCGAGGCGGCCCGGCCCCGCACCCTGAGGATCGTGCCGCCCGCCGCCACATCGCTGCCGTCAGGCATGACTATCTCCACCTGCAGGGTCGGATCGACGCACTCCAGCGCCTTTTTGCCCACGCAGGCACCCGCCACACGACACTCCTCCCGCGCCAAAATATCGCCCGCCGCCTGCACTGCCGGATCGACCAGCGTCAGGGTGGTGGCATCGCCCGGACCAATATCCTCGGCTAGGGCCTCCCTGATTGTCGCGACCGCCCGCGGGTCGTGTATAATATCGCGTGCATTCATATGTCAGACTCCTTGATTGAGACTGCCAAGCGGTCTCAATGACGAGTGTAAAAAAACAAGCAACTATCAGTTATCAACTATTAACTTCCCGTAAAGGTATCCTGCCGCGCCGCCTGCCAGATGCGCGGCGTAGGCAACCTGAGATTGCAAGAACACCGCCTCGGCCACAGTGAGGACTCCTAGCAGCAATGCCAGTGTGCGGGCACGCATGCGAACCGGGAAAAACAACAACAGCACATAAACCTCGCGGCGCGGAAAGAGCGCGGCATAGGCGCCGATTAGGGCGAAGACTCCGCCCGAGGCGCCGATGCAAAGCGATTTGTCCAGTGTATGCCGTCCGGCGGAGAGTACGGCAGGCAGATAAGGCAGAACCGCCGTGGCCGCCAGCCAGCCTATGCCGCCGACCACGCCGCCGGTCAAAAACACGCGCCAGAAACGGCGGCTGCCGATCTCGCGCTCAAGCCCGGACCCGAATAGCAAAACCGTCAGCATGTTCAGGCCGAGATGCAACCAGCCCTCATGCAGAAACATGTAGGTGAACGGCTGCCAGAAGAAGCCGTGCGCCAGCAACGGCCAAGTCAGCCCGAAGCTGGAAACCAACGCCTGGCCGAAAGTGTAGCCGTAAACGAACTCGACGCGATCCGCCGCGCGCTGCATCAGCAGCACCGCCAGACAAATCGTCGCCAGCGTAATGGCGGCTGGCGCGGAGTAAAACACACCCTGCGCACGCCACAGCCATCTTCGCGTCAGCGTGATCAAAGCCGCACCTCCGTCACCGGTCTCAGGCGGATTTGATCAGGTTCCAATTCGCGTAGAGCATGAATGTGATAATGGCCAGAATGACGGTGGTGATAATCGCGCAGATACCGCCGACCTTGTCGCCGGCGCCTGAGCCCTGCGCCGCCAGCTCTTCGGCCGGGTTGCGCAGCCGTGCCGAAATGAAAGCTCCGCCCATTGCCGGTTTGGACTCTTCCGCCGCATCCAACGATGATTTCTTCAATTTCATGCGTCGATATTACCAAACCCCCGCGACGTTGAGTAGCGATTTTTGATTGAAAGGGTGCGTCCTTTGCATGTCCGCATAGCACTCCAACAAACCTTCTTTACAAATTTTGACTCATTTGTTAAGTTTTCAAGCTGTTTAAGACGGCTAGAACCATGGATTTTTATGAACAAGATACTTAGCAACACGCGTCTCGCGCCCGAGGTTTTCCGTATGGAGGTCGAGGCCCCGCTGATCGCGAGCGAACGCAAACCCGGCCAATTCATCATCTTGCAGATCGACGATGATTTCGGCGAGCGAATCCCGTTGACGATTGCCGATGCCGACCCCGCAAAGGGCACAATCACACTTGTCATCCAGACTGTCGGCAAGACCACGCACCTGCTGGCCAAGAAACGTCCGGGCGACTGTATCGCCGCCTTGCTTGGCCCTCTGGGACAGCCCACCCATATCGCCAAAGTCGGCCATGTGGTATGCGTGGGCGGCGGCATAGGCGTGGCGCCGCTGCACCCCATTGCCCAGGCCATGAAGTCCGTCGGCAACCGAGTGACCATCATCATGGGTGCGCGCAACAAGGATCTGCTGATTATGGAGGACGAGATGCGCAAGATCGCCGATAAGTTGATCGTCGTTACCGATGACGGCTCCTACGGACGCAAGGCGCTGGTGACCGAGCCGCTGAAAGAACTTTGCGAACAGATGCCCAAGCCCGACATGGCCGTGGCCATCGGTCCGCCGATTATGATGAAGTTCTGCGCCGAGACCACGCGTCCTTATGAAATCCACACGGTCGTGTCGCTCAACACGATCATGATCGACGGCACCGGCATGTGCGGCGGGTGCCGCGTCACGGTCGGGGGCGAAACCAAGTTCGTCTGTGTGGACGGGCCCGAGTTTGACGGGCATCTGGTAGATTTCGACAACATGATGAAGCGCCTGCGTACCTACAAGCCGCGCGAGGATGCCGACCACCAGGCGTATCACTGCCGACTGGAAAACGCGCGGTGACATTCGCGCAGAAGGGAGGCAACGCCTATGGGTCACGAGGAAGAGACACTGAAAGCCGCTGCAAGTGCGGGGTTGAAACAGCTTGATGGTAAAACGCTATCGCCCAAAGACCGCATGGCGATTCCCGCACAAGAGATGCCCACGCAAGAGCCCGGGGTGCGGCGCCACAACATGAACGAGGTCGCCCTTGGCTACTCGGCCGAACAGGCGCGGCTCGAAGCCAAGCGCTGTCTCCAGTGCAAGAACGCGCCTTGCGTGGCAGGCTGTCCGGTGCGCATCCGCATCCCGGATTTTCTCAAGGCTGCGGCCGAGGGACAATTCGACGAAGCCGTCGCCATCATTCGCGAGAACAGCCTGCTGCCAGCCGTATGCGGACGTGTCTGCCCCCAGGAGGTGCAGTGCCAGGCACCCTGCACACTGGGCAAAGCGCTGAAGGACGTGAACCTGGCGGTCTCTATCGGCCGCGTCGAGCGGTATGTGTCGGATCTCGAGCGTGAGAGCGGAAAACAGGTCACGCCTGTGGTCAAGCCGCCCACCGGCCGACGGGTGGCGGTGATCGGCAGCGGCCCGGCCAGCGTCACGGTCGCGGCCGACGTGCGTCGCGAGGGGCATGACGTGACCATGTTCGAGGCTTTCCAAAAACCCGGCGGCGTACTGGTCTACGGCATTCCGGAGTTCCGTCTGCCCAAGCGCATCGTGCAGAACGAGATCGACATGCTTACGCAAATGGGTGTCAAACTGGAGCTAAACTACGTTGTCGGCCGCACGCGCAAGCTCACGGATATGATCGAAAAGGACGGGTTCGACGCGGTCTTTATCGGCACCGGCGCGGGACTGCCCAGGTTCATGAACATACCTGGCGAAAACCTGGTGGGTGTCTTCTCCGCCAACGAGTACCTGACACGCGCCAATCTCATGAAAGCCTACGACACGGCACATGCCCACACGCCGATCTACAACTCCCGCAAAGTGGCGGTGCTCGGCGGCGGAAATGTCGCCATGGACGCGGCCCGCATGGCGCTCCGGCTCGGCGCGGATGAAGTGCATCTGGTCTACCGCCGAACTGAAAAGGAGATGCCCGCGCGCGTGGAGGAAGTCGCGCATGCCCGCGAGGAGGGCGTGGTTTTCCACATGCTGCAGAACGCGGTGCGCATCCTCGGCAACGCAGATGACCGGGTCACGAGCATGGAGTGCCTGCGCTATGAGCTAGGCGAACCGGACGCTTCCGGCCGTCGCCGTCCGCTCCCGATCAAAGGCAGCGAATTCATGATGGCGGTCGATACCGTGATCGTGGCGATCGGCAATGACTCCAACCCTCTGATCAGCCAGACCACCGAGAGCCTCGCCGTGAACAAATGGGGCAACATCATAGTGGATGATAACGGCAAAAGCTCGATCGACGGTGTCTATGCCGGCGGCGACATCGTGCTCGGCGCCGCCACCGTAATCCTCGCCATGGGCGAGGGCCGCCGTGCCGCCGCCTCTATCAACGCCTATCTGACCGGAAAAGAATAAGTCGGACTGGTCTGACTGGTCTGACCTGTCCGACATTATCATGAACAACCTCACCCCAAAAGACTACACGGTTATCGAAGAGATCTCGCACAGCGCGATCCACGCGCTAGGGAGCCATCTCGGTGCAGCCATGTTGGCCCTGATGGTGGTTTTCGGCGCGCAGAGCGGCTCGCAGGTGCCGTGGAAAGTCGTCAGCGGAGCGATTTTCGGCACCACCATTATTCTGCTCTACACCGTTTCGTCGGTTTATCACGCCGTCATGCACCAGCGCACCAAACAGATCTTGGAGGTCTGCGACCACATGGCGATCTACTTTCTGATCGCCGGCTCCTACACGCCTTTCGCGCTGGTTACGCTGCGTCAATCGCATCCGGTTGTGGCCTGGACGATTTTCGGCATCGTGTGGGGACTGGCGCTAGCGGGCGTGGTCTTCAAGTTTTTCACAGCCGGCCGGCTGCGTTTCGTCTCCACCCTCATCTACATCGGGATGGGCTGGATGGTCGTGATCGCGATCAAGCCGCTGATGGACTCCCTGCCTGTCGCCGGGTTGGTGTGGCTGCTGCTCGGCGGCTTCCTCTACACGCTCGGCACGGTCTTCTACCTCTGGCGGCTGATGCCGTTCCACCACGCGGTCTGGCACCTCTTCGTACTGGCCGGCACCTTTTGCCACTTCATCTGCGTGCTGTTCTACGTGATGATGTGAAGTGCAAGCATCAACGAAGTGAGTCGACGAAGCGTAACCAATTAAGTGTGAGCGTAAGTGTAGAACTAAGTGAAGTCACTTCGCCTCTTTGATAACCGATGTGGCGGCTTTGAGAATGCCGGCCACGTTTGCGAGATCGGAGGGGATGATCATGGTGTTGTTGGCCTTGGCCATCTTGCCGAACTCAGTCAGATACTGCTGCGCGAGCTGCATGTTCACCGCGTTCATGCCGCCCTGCTCGTTGATGGCAGATGCGATCTGACGGAGGCCGTTGGCTTGGGCTTCGGCCACCAGCAGGATTTCCTGAGCACGGCCGCCCGCCTCGTTGATGCGCTTCATCTTCTCGCCTTCGGAGACCGCGATCGCCTGCTGCTTCTCGCCCTCGGCGCGGTTGATCTTGGCCTGACGGTCACCCTCCGACTCGGCGATCAGCGCGCGCTTCTCGCGTTCGGCGCGCATCTGCTTCTCCATCGCGTCGCGGATGCTTTGCGGCGGCGTGATGTTCTTGATCTCATAACGAGTCACCTTGATACCCCAGGGGTCGGAGGCCTTGTCCACGGCCTCGACGATGGCCATGTTCACCAGCATGCGCTCCTCGAAACTCTTGTCCAGCTCGATCTTGCCCATCTCGCTGCGCATAGTGGTCTGCGCGAGCTGCGTGGTGGCGAAGAGGTAGTTGCCGATGCCGTAGGAGGCCTTGGCTGGATCCATCACCTGCAGGTAGAGTATGCCGTCGACCTCGACCGTGATGTTGTCGCGCGTGATGCACTGCTGCGGCGGCACGTCAATGGCCTGCTCCTTGAGCGTGTGCTTGTAGCCGACGCGGTCGATGATCGGCATCAGCAGGTGCAGGCCCGCATCCAGCGTGATGTGGTACTTGCCCAAACGCTCCACGATGAAGGCCTGCCTCTGCGGCACGATCCGCACACATTTGGCGATGGTGTAGACTACTACTAGCGCGATGACTATGGTGATCGGATGCATGACTGTTCTCCTTTTTTGATACTTCTGCTTTACTTACACTTACTCGAAACTCTTTCTCTTCCCCGTTTGACTTCGTGATTTCATGATTCCCGGGACTCAAGACCCAGAACCCAGCCTAACCCACTCCTAATTCCTAATTCATGACTAGTAACATTTTTTACAATGGCTCTACCTTGAAAGTGAGGTTCACGCGCTGAACGATCCTGACCGGCACACCTGCCGCTATCGCGGCATCGGCCTCCGCCAACCAGGAGGTCCCGCCGAAATCGACACGCCCCGGCAGGCTCGGCGTTATCGCCTCGGTCACCACCGCCCGTTTGCCGCTGAAAGTGTCATCCGGGCACTCTGATACCTCACGTTTACCATGAAAGACAGTTTTGAGGCTTTTTCTGAGCAGCAGGATCGAAAGCACAGAGAAAACGGAAAAGAACAGCCACTGCCAACCGGCATTCAGGCATGGCAGCAACCAGGATATCAGCGCCACCAGCAAAGCCGCTATGCCGAAAAATATCGCTACCAGCCCCGGTGTCATGACCTCCAGCAAAATCATGGCAACACCGAAATATAACCAGTAAACGGGCGTCATTTGCATGTTTTATACTCCTTGATTCGCACGCAAGACATGCAGAACCTATTAAATGTCATAAGTTAAGCATGTTCTCTCGCGTTAGGCAAGCACAAGATGCCTAGGGTGCGATTCAACTTTGTCGACTCGCAGAAGAACAAGAGTTCAGAATTTGGGGTTCAGGAGTTGCGTACCACGGCTTTATGTCGGATTTCCCGAAGAATTTCCGATAAGCTTCGATTGACGGTTAGGGGTGGCTTGGTTTATTATTGTTGCTCTTCTTTATACGAGGCGTGGTTTTTTCATAAACCGGATACGAACAAGGGAGCTTTTCCCATGATGATTAAAAGGTTGGTTTCATGTGCGGTCATGTGTGTTGCGGTGTGCGCCGCTCTTTCGGGAGCCGTCGCGCAAGATGCGGCGCAACAGCCGGAAGCGGCCAGCGCCGAGAGTGTAGACAAACAGCACCAGGATTTGTCAAAACTTTTCCAGTCGCTGGTGATGGTGTCCAGAATTCACGGCTTGTGCGAAGTGCTAAATCCCGACATCGGCAGCTTCACGCCCGCCATCGACGGTAAAGCTTACCCTCTCGGAACCGTTGTGCGCACCGGTGCGGACGGCGCGGCGGTACTGGTTTTCTCGGTACGCGACACTGTCAGCCTGTACGCTAACACCGAGGTCGTCGCTGACCGCAATGAACAGAACCCTGACATGCGTGTTCTGAGGCTGTTCGCCGGCAGTGCGTCTTTTGACCTGCGCGACAATCTTCCTGAAGGTTCCTTCACCCTCGAGACCGCCAATGCGGTTTGCAAAAATGTGACCGGCCGCGGTGATTATCAGCTCTACAAAGAGGAAGAAAATGATGTTTTCCAAGCCGCGACCATCACCGGTTCGTCACATATAGTGGGTCCTCACTACCACATTCCGGCGCTACGGGCGGCTAACACGGTTAATATAATGACCGCACCTAACCGCACTTTAAGCCGTCTTACCAGCGTCTCGGGAGATTTCATGGTCGTGTTGGAGAAAGGCGGCGAGGTTCCGGTGGAGTACGCGATGTCACCCAAAGCCGTGATAAAGATCTGGCGCGAGAATGCCCCGGTAGGCGGGCGTACCATCATCTCAACCTTGGTGGTGAGCCCCAACGGCATTGCCTGCCACCGCTTCGCCTATGCTGAAGGTCGTGAAGATCTAGCCACCGGAGAGCTAGTCACGGTGGAAGAGGAGGAAATCGAAATGCCTGTTTTGCTTTCGGACAAAGCCAAAAAGGATGGCGATGCCGATAATGACGCAGACGATTCAAAGTCCGCAGACGAAAACTAGAACCTGTCGTGATATAAACAACAACAAGAACCGGCGGCCTGCGCAGTCTCCAGTTTTATTGTAAAATCAGTTTGCGCGTGTCTTAACCCTTTGGGGACAATCAGCCGTGTTCATTTATCATTTCAACCGACTCATCCGTAACCGGATCCTGTGGGGTTTCTTCGCAATCATAATCGCCGTTGCTTTCGTAGCGGTGGACTCTTGTTTCAGGCAACCTCAAGACGGGCAGACCGCCGGCGCGATCGACGGTAAAAAAGTATCCGGAACCGAATTTCTGCGTACCGTCAACTCTATCAGGGGCTTCGGCCGCGGGCGCGACAATGAAACCCCCTCCGACGTTGTGGACCGTCTGGCCTGGGAGCAGATCGCGGCCCGTATGACGGCAGAACGCAGCGGGCTTGTCTCAAACAAGGAAGAGATACGCGCAACACTGCGCGAGGCGCCTGCCTTTCAGGGACCTAACGGTTTCGATATGAACCGTTACCGCATGGCTTTGGCTGAATCCGGCTTGACCCCCGCCATGTATGAGGAGGTTGTGGCACACCAGCTGTCAATCATGAAAACCGCTGCCACGGTAGATTCCGCCACCTGGGTCGCACCCATGGAAATGGATGATGAGCTGGCCTCTATGACGGATGTCTTCACCGTTCGCGCCGCTGAGGTCAGCAACCGCTTCGAGAACGCCGACATGCAGCTTACCGAAAAAGACTACCTGAAATATTACGAGGAGAATAAAGCGTCTTGCGCCCAGCCCGACCGCGTGTCTGTGCGTTATGTGGCCGTGCCGGTGACAAACTACCTGTCTTTAGTTTCCGTACCGGAGGACGACCTGCTCGAATATTACGACAGCCACACCGAGACTTACTCGCGGACCGTCACCAACGATGTCACTGAGCCGATTCCTTTCGCCGAGGCGCGCGAACAGATTCTCGCCGAGCTTATGCTTGATGAGGCGCGTTACTGCGTCGGCACGTCCATCACTTTCAATGTTTACGGCACTTTGGCCGATTCTGCCGACCAGGCGCTCGATATTCTGGCCGTCCAAGAAAAGGTCGAACCCAAAACCTCGCCGCTCTTCAGTTCCGACGAACCGCTTTACTGGACTGAAAACTCAAAAGAATTCTCGGAAGCGGCGTTTGAGCTTGACCCTGACCGCTCCGACTTGCGTTTCGGGATCGTCAAGGGCGATGTTTTTGTCTACGTCATGGAGATCGCAGAGCTATCGTCGGCGCATACCCCAAAATACGAGGAAGTGCGCGTCGAGATCCGCCAGAAAGCGGAACAAAAAGCCCGCAGCGATGCTTTCCACGATGCCGTAAAAGAACTGCGTGACGAGATCGCGACGATGATGGCGGCGGGCAAGAGTTTCATGGAAGCCGCTCAAGCCAAAGCTTTGAACGTCTCGACTTCCCTGACATATAGCGTCAGCGATATCCAGAACCAGCAGTTCGAGAACAGCTTCGCCATAGCTTATAACTCTATGACACTGAAAGCAGGCGAGCTTTCCGAGGCCATACCGGCCAGCTCCGACAAATCGCTGCTGGTCTACGTCGAGGACCGTCAGCTAGGCGACGCGCTGACGGCAGAAATGATGCGCTCACAGGTCCGCGCCAATATCGGGCGCCGCCGCAACAGCAACCTTTTCGCGGAGTGGCTATCGTGGAATCTTGCGCAAAAGGATTTTAAACCGGTGCGCCCGTTAGCGGACACAGACCACCCCGACATCACGGACGATCAGGATGATTCAGACAACTAAGAACAAACAGGGGGTTATCTCGATGAAACCACTGCTCACCGTCGTGCTCACTATGGCTTGCTTAAGCTCAGCTTCAGCCATGGAAAAATGTTGCCCCGCCAAGCCCAACACTTTGTCGGAAGCCGAGCTGAAAGAGGGCTGGCGTCTGCTCTGGGACGGACAGACCGACGAGGGCTGGCGCAGCACCAGCCGCGACACTTTTCCAGAGCATGGTTGGGTCATCGCCGACGGAGTCTTGACCGTGCTGTCCAAAAAAGAAGGCGGCGGAGCGGGCGATATAATCACCAAGGAAACTTTCTCTAACTTTATTCTGAAAGTTGACTTCATGTTGACCGCTGGAGCCAACAGCGGAATCAAATACTTTTTCGACCCGAAGGTCAACGGCGGTACAACCCTGGAATATCAAATCCTTTGCGACACGCACAAAGACGCTACTCAGGGTCGCGACGGCAACCGGCGCGTGGCTTCGTTTTACGACGTTATGCCGGCTAACAACGCCAAACCTGCGCTTGTCGGCCAGTGGAACACCGCCATGATCGTCAGCAAGGGGCGCAAGGTCGAACATTGGCTGAACAATGATAAGGTACTGGAGTTCGAGCGCGGCTCAGAGGAGTTCCGCACCGCCGTGGCCGCGAGCAAATTCAGCAAATACCCGAACTGGGGCGAGCAGCCATCTGGACACATCCTGCTGCAAGACCACAGCGATCGCGTCTCTTTCCGAAATATCAAGATCAAGGTCTTGGATAAATAGAACCACATTCGTGTGCATTAGCTATGCGGACGCCTCGGGGAGGCGTCCCTACCAGGCGAACCGCAGATGTTGGAGCAGATAGGCATCTTGCTCATGATTTATAGGCGAGACGCCACAGACGTATGATTCTAGCGGCAGGCGCCATCAACCAGTAACTAGCTTTGCTAGTTTACAGATGTAGTCCGGTGGAGCCGAAACCGCCTGCCCCGCGCTCAGTGTCGGAAACCTCCGTTACCTCCACGGTTTCCGCCCTTGTGACTGTAGCGATCACCATCTGTGCAATGCGCATACCTTGACGCACTTCAAACGGAGCCTGCCCCAGATTGATCATGATGATCCCGATCTCGCCGCGGTAACCGGCGTCGATCGTGCCCGGCGTATTGAGCAACGTGACCCCGTGCTTGAGCGCCAAGCCGCTACGCGGCCGCATCTGCGCCTCCGCGTCTTCCGGCAACTCCACCACCAGCCCGGTCCGTACCAGCCGCCGCTCGCCCGGATGCAAAACCGCGTCCTCGCAGGCGCACACGTCCATGCCCGCGTCGCCCGGCCGCGCGTATGAAGGAATGACCGCCGCGCCATCAATACGCTTGAATTTCACTGTCATGCCGCAAGCATAACAGAGCCGCCGCAAGCGTAACAGGCGAAAATCAGCAGTTTACCCCGTCGTAATCGCGATCCTGCGCTTTTCAGCAGCCTTGCGCGGTATCGAAACGCTCAGCATCCCGTTCTTAACCGTAGCCTTGATCTTCTCATTCTCCAACTCGAAAGGCAGGTTGAAACTGCGCTGGAACTCACTTTTTACGCCGTCCGCCTGCTCACGTTCGCCCTTGATGGTCAATACGTTGGCATCGACAGCCACATCCAGCTTGTCAGGATCAACCCCCGCAACCTCCGCCTCAACGGTGAGGCCCCCGTCGCTCTCCCAAGCATTTACTCGAGGATAGCGCTCAGCACGCGTGCGCCAGACTGTATTGAAGAGTTCATAAGGGAACTCGTTCATAAGTTCGTCAAACACACGCCGCGGATTGTCGATGGTGTTCAGATATGCTCTCATGTTAAATCTCCTTTCTTTTAAACAATGCCATAACAAAACACAGCATAACTAAAGCATAGTAAATGCCAGATGCGTACATATATTTATAAGTCTTTTATATCAAACGGTTTATGTTTGTATACATCTCTTCTACAAACCATCCTCAAAAGAGTCTTTTTGACGCACTCGCCGAGCACTCGGTGGGTCATTATGTTACTAAAAACCGGTTGTGCCATACACTTTTGTGGTAAAAATAGCGGATTACTGAGATGACTGCATCTGTTGAATCACACCCCCTTCATAGACTCATGTTTTTCTGCTGGAATATATCGGTTCAATCTGTTATTTTGTACCCGTTTTGAAATCTTACTGTTTGCATAAAGGGCGCAAGCATGATTAAACAGCCGCCAGATCATCATCACGTTTCTGCGTATGCGCAGGCCGGGGTTGACATCGATTCCAAGATGTCGGGCATTCAAATCATCAAAAAGATGGTGGGGGCGACTGCAACTAAAGGCGTCGTGGGCAACATCGGCGCATTCGGGGGTCTGTTTCGTTCGCCTGGCAAGGAATTTCTGCTGGTAGCGAGCGCCGACGGGGTCGGCACCAAGCTCAAGGTCGCAGTCTTGGCCAAGCGGCATGATACTGTCGGTCAGGACATCGTCAACCACTGCGTCAACGACATTTTGGTGCAGGGCGCCACTCCGCTGTTTTTTCTGGATTACATCGGCGCGGCCCGTTTTGAAACCGACGTTTTCAAAGATGTGATATCCGGACTCTGCAAAGCCTGCAAAGAAAACGGCTGTGCCCTGCTGGGTGGTGAGACCGCCGAGATGCCGGGGCTCTATCCGCAAGGAGAGTATGATCTGGTCGGCACGATTATCGGCATGGTCAACAGCAAGAAGATCATCACCGGCGAAAAAATCAAACCCGGCGACGTGATCATAGGCTTGCCTTCCGGCGGCCTACAGACCAACGGTTTCTCGCTGGCTCGCAAAGTGATCTTCGACAAATGCGGTCTAATGCCGCAGGACCTGATACCCGGCACGCGCTCATCTGTCGCGGACACGCTGCTCGCCGTCCACCGCAGTTTTTTGAAACCGGTCCAAGCCCTTATCGACAAAGTGCCGATCCAGGGTATGGCGCATATTACCGGCGGCGGGTTCGTCGACAACATTCCGCGCGTGTTGCCCAAGAATTGCAACGCGGTGATCAACCGCAACTCTTGGACTGTTCCGACGGTCTTCACTTTCATCGGTCGACAAGGCCGGGTGGATCACGACGAGATGTACCGGGTATTTAACATGGGCATAGGTTATGTCATCATCGTGCGCAGCAAAGACGCGACAGCCGCAATGTCGCTGCTGAAAACCCGGAAACAGGCACCGGTAATCATCGGCGTGATCGAGAAAGGTCACAAGAAGGTCGTCTTCCGAGACTGCTGACGGAGTGCCCCTTCTCGAATGAAAAAAACACTCCTGCAGTTTTATCCGCAGGAGTGTTTTTCTTTATTAGAAGACACGCCAACTTATTTTTTCTTCGCTGGAGCCTTCTTTGCAGGAGCCTTTTTAGCAACCGCTTTTTTCGCGGGAGCTTTCTTGGCAACCGCCTTCTTCTTGGCAGGCGCCTTCTTGGCAACCGCCTTCTTGGCAACCGCCTTCTTCGCAGGAGCCTTCTTCGCAGGAGCCTTCTTGGCAACTACTTTCTTAGGAGCTGCTTTCTTTGCTGTAGCCATCGCGTGTTCCTTTCTTTTGGTTTAACCGCGTTTGCAACATCACCGACACATCACAAGACAATGCATCGATAAGTTGTTTTGACGTTAATGTAATCGTTGCGTTGGAAATTGCAAGCACAGTTTTAAGTTTTTTTAAAAAAAATTCCAGGGTCTTCTTTTTTACGTCTTCCGAAAAATCATTTTTGTGAAGCTGCGCATCAAACCTACAAGTGGCTTGCGGCAATGCTGGTTGATATTTGATGGTTGATATTTGATGGTCTCTGGAAACTGGTTACTGTTTGCCTGCCGCTATAATCATACGTCTGTTGGGGGGGGCGCTAATCTCCGCGAATGAGAACGGCCACTTGAAAAATCAGCTTTCGCCAGAAATATGAGACCTTACTGAACCCTGATTTCTGAACCCTGAATCCTGACTTCTGGGTGCGATTCAACTATTGTGAATCGCACCCAGAAGTCAACAAACCTTCTTTACAAAATTTGACTCATTTGTTAAATTTTTAAATCTATTTAAGATGGCTAGTTAACACATAATTACTATGACAGCTTCATCAAACTTCAGCGACCTGATCCAGACCTGGCCACCCGTAAGAGTGCGGGAAGTGATCGCGTCCCGCGCCTCCGACGATGTGCTCCGCGCGTTAAATGCCTCCGGAAACTTTGACGCTTTTAATCTGGCCGCCCTGGTTTCGCCGGCAGCGGAACCTTTTCTGGAACGCTTGGCTCGTTGCTCCGCCAACTGGACACGTCAGCGTTTTGGAAGCGCTGTTCAGTTTTTTGTACCTTTGTATGTTTCAAACTACTGTTGCAACGGATGCCGCTACTGCGGGTTCAACCGCGATACCGCTAACAGCGTGCGGCGCGCTCTGTCACTCGATGAGGCGGTCGTAGAAGCGGAGTGTCTGGCCGATCAAGGGTTCGCTCAACTTCTGCTGGTTTCCGGCGAAGACCGCAAGAACACGCCACCAAAATATTTCGCGGATCTGGCGCGCCGCATCCGCCAACGTTTCGCATCGATCCAGGTAGAGATCTATTCGCTCTCCTTTGATGAGTATAAATTATTGGCGGCGGCGGGCGTCGACGGTGTCACCATGTTTCAAGAAAGCTACAACCCTGCGGTTTACGCCGATTACCACCTTAGCGGACCGAAACGCGACTACGCTAACCGTCTCGATTCTATCGAGCGTGCCGCGCGATCCGGAATGACTTTTTTGGGATTGGGCTCGCTCTTAGGCATTAACGACTGGCGCGAGGAAATCTTCTACCTCGGTCTGCACACTGATTATCTGCAAAAACGTTATTGGCGTTCGGCAGTTTCAATATCGTTCCCGCGTATGCGTCCCGCGCACGGCGGAGAACCGGCCGCGCATCCGGTCGCAGACACCGAACTGGTGCAGTTGATGTGCGCCCTGCGGATCCAGTTGCCGGACGTGATCATGACGTTGTCAACGCGCGAATCGCCGGGCTTCCGCGAGCAACTGGTTAAGCTGGCAGTCACCAAGATGTCTGCCGGCGCCAAGACCACGCCGGGCGGTTACACGGATGCTACCAGCGCCGAGGCACAGTTTGAAGTGGCGGACAAACGCCCTCTGCGGGAGGTCGCAGCAGCCATCGCCGCAGCCGGCTTTGACCCGGTCATGAAAGACTGGGACCGATCATACGATCCGTCGTGAAACCGATTGGTCATTAATGCAAAGCGTCAGTTCGCGGAGGCGCGGCGGAATTCGACCCGCCGCAGAATCCGGATCTGTAAATATGTGAAGCCGATCAGCCCCACTCCCAAAAACCAGGCCATGGTGGTGGCAGTGCTAAAGCGCAAGTTGTTGTAGGCCTCTTTCCAGATCGTCAGGCTCAAGACATTGGTAGCGTCGCCGGGCCCGCCGAAAGTCAGCAGGAATATGCTGCCCATGCCTTGGAACGCCGCGATGAAAGCACCCACAAAATTGATGACCATCAGCGGCATAAGTTGCGGCAGAGTGATGTGGCGGAAACGCCGCAAGATGCCGGCTCCGTCAATCGCCGCCGCCTCATAATAATCGGGCGCCAAAGAGTGCAGCGCCGCGATATATATCAGACTCGCCATGCCGGCACCGGCCCACACGCCCGGCAAAATGCAACACAACATCGCCAAAGCCGGATCCTGTAGCCAGGTCTGTCGGCTGAACCCGAGTAACATGATGATGCGGTTCAGCATACCGTTCTCGGTAGGGTCATACATCATTTTCCACAAGAGCGCGATGACCAGCGTGCTGGTCAGATGCGGCAAAAAGTAGAGCGTACGAAAAAAAACTTTGGCGCGCGGTATCTCGGCCAACAGCAGTGCCAGCAGCACCGGTGTCAGGAAGCCAAACAACAGCGTCAGCCCCACATAGCGCAGTGTCCGTCCCCACGCCGCCCAGAACCCGGCGTCTTGAGCCACCATGATGAAATTGTCAAGCCCTGCCCAGCGCGTTTCCCCAACCAACTTATACTCCTGAAAAGCCATCAGAGCGCCGCGCAACAAAGGATAGTAACTCCAGACCGCGATCGTCAGCAACGCGGGCGCGAGCATCAGCCACGGCGTTAAGCGGAACGGCACTGACGAAACCGGCTTTGTTTTAACATCCGCCAGCCTTTTTTGTCTCAGCAGCCACCAGCAGCAAATAACTGTCATTATCGCCACGCCGAATATCACCCGCGCCAATGGACGCTGCCGACGCATTTCCTTTTCGGGCACACGAAACATCAGACCGTTGTTGGCATCTTCGTTAATGCTTTTGAGCGCCGCGACATAGTCAAGGCTTTCACCGGTGTCCGCCAGCAACAGACCCAGCAGACGCCGGTCGATCAAATCCGACACTGCCTGCCAGAAGCCGGCGTAAGGTTCCGTACGGGCCAGAATCGCCCCGCTTTTAATGCGCTCATAGTTGCGGCGGATCCCGAGCGGCACCTCTTCCAGATATTCGGTAAATCCCAAACGCTCCAGATCATCCGGCACACACCAGCGCGCGTGGCCTTCCAGAACTTTTTGTTTGACCGTCTCGTCGTTGACCGCCTCGCTGGCCAGCGCCTCAACGCAAGCCCAAATCAGGTCTCGCTCTTCTTTGGAACGCCTGGCCACGCCTTCTGTCATGCTGTAGAAATGCTTGTGCGCTTGAAACACAGGCTTCAGCCCGGCGGAGGCGGCCGGAAAAGGCATGATGCCGACCATGTCGGCAGGCAGGTTGAGATCGCGCGTCAACTGCTCTACAACCTCGGCGCCAGAAAAGAGCGCAACCACCTCGCCTTGAGCGAAAAGCTGCGGCAGATCCTGGTTCAGGCGCGGCAGGGCGCGCGACACGCCTTTGATGACATCTTCCCTGCCGAAGCGGATCTCGCGCCCGGCGCGTGTGGCGCTGCCGGCCGCGATCTCGGCAGGTTGCAAATCGACCGGATCGCCGGTCTCAGGGTCGCGAATCCACGGTGCCCAGATCAGCCGGTGCAAAAAAGCCGCCGCGGCCACGGCTTCGCGCGAGTCGAAGTCGGCCTGCCAGACACCATCAGCCTTGGAAAGATCTTCGCCGGTGTCCGGCGCGATAAACGCTGTCTCTTCCATGCAGAAGCGGTAGACCTTCCCGCTGGCCGGTGAGACCCGCACGTTGACCACCGGCGAGCCGCCTGCCGACTGCATCCACGGCAGCCATCCCCACGGCCGGTTCTCGACACCGAAAGCGCGCTGTCCACGCTGCACCTTGGCCCCGGCCACACGCTTGCCCGGAAAGGTCAGCCGCTGACACCAACGGAAGAATTCGTCCCAGGTTGCAGGAATGTATTCCGGATCAAGTCCGGCCTGCCGGACCAGATCTTTCCGGTAGACGATCCCGTAGTACCAGACTCCAGCCATCGGCAAGCCGTAAACCTTACCGTCACGGGTAGCCACCTGCCGCCAAAGTTGCGGCACCTTGCGCCAACCCGGCCATAAAGCCTCTTCATCGCTGATCATGCCGTCGCCGTCAATGTCTTGACCGATCCACTCGTTAAGGGGATAGATGAAACCTTGCTCAATGTCGTGACGGATGATATGGAACCAGCAGAAGTAGATGTCGGGAGCGGTCCCGCCGGCAAGCGACAGCATGAACGGCGCCCTGCCTCCCGCGCCGGGCAACGATAGCCCCCCCCATTTTTGCGGGTTGAGACGCGGCTCGCGCTTCGCCAACTCTAAAATCTGACGCGTGACCGGTCCCTCGGGAGTGTCGGGGTCGTAACCTTGCAGAAAAGTTACCGTGACCGGCGGCACATTGCCCGCCGCGCAAGCCATAGAGCACCCCGCACACACAACGCATGTGAATAACTTTATTCCCATTTCCAAAAACATACCCGACAGCCTTTTATAAAGCAAGACAGGAGCACCATCGAAAAAAGCTGTGGAAAAATCAATTGTAATGCCTCAGTTATTGGCAGGTAATTACTTCCAATTCTGTAGATCAATAAT
>CAZKZI010000050.1:0-18798 GCA_964557205.1 uncultured Lentisphaeraceae bacterium | reverse complement strand
TTGAGCTATGCGCAGCACATTAACATCTAAAATCCCGTTTCCGCCCACCGTGGTGGTGCCACCCCCTGAACTACCACCGGGATACGCATTCAGCAGTTCGCCAGTACTCGTCAGATCCACAAGACCGTTGGTGACGAGCAACGTGCCGCCATAGCCGACAACCGAATGACCACCTGCAGTGGTCTTCAGCAAACCGCCGCCCACTACCAGCGTGCCGCCGCCAACCCAAAAAGCGGGGGCAGAGGGCGAAACTGTAGCAAAAGTAAGAAGATTCGTGCCCCCAGCGACATGCAAAATCCCTGCCGCGGCCTTAAGTGACGCTAAATTATTCAAGACACCCGCGCCGGTCGGGTTCAACACCAGCGTACCAGCCCCGAGTTTCGAAAGGACGAGGTCAGTCGCCGAATGCTCAATGGGTGTCGTGATCAAGGCTGTATGAGATGCGTCACTGACTGTGATATTACCGAACAGGTTTAGCGATCCGCCTCCAAGCGCATAACCATCAGCATTGAACGCGATGTTGTTCACCGTGACTGCGTCAGCAGTGATGCTTTGGGTATCCGACGAGCCGAAGTCCGCGTTGTTCGTCCCGGCATTCTTCCACACCGCGCCCGCGCCGGACCAATTGGTATCCGTCGTGTTCCAATTACCGTTTACTGGCTCTTCAAGCCAGGAGAAATCTGCCGCCGTTACAATTCCAGCCATCATACAGACCGCTGTCAATACCTTGAAACGCTTCGTAGAACTCATTCTTATCGTTTTCATAACAAACCCTCTTTATTTTCTGGGGTTCAGCCGGAGCAATACCCCTATCCAACCACAAACCAATATACTTTTCAAATTTATATTAAAAGAATACTACCTTTTTCCATCAGCGTCAAGTATCACAATTACTAAAGCAGCGAAGTGAACTTTGGAGCTTTTAGTGGCCCGCCGCTCCAGCCTGTTTATAACTTCAGACATACTATAAGACAGGCGGCTATGCTGCGCTACGGACTCTGTGGTTTAAAACATAAGGCCCATTCGGCCCATCGGGCTCAAAGTCTGACACCAAACTCAATTCAGTTGCGGCGGAAAGCTGCTTTAGTTATAATGCGGACATGAAAAAACTTATAAAAACTTTGTTTATCTTTTCGTGTGCTTTGAACGTCTATGCGCTTGAACCGGTTTGGATCTTCAATAACGGGAGTGATGTCGGTCGGGTATCAATTGGACAGGGACAGCTCTACAGTGAAGCCGGACGCACCAGAATTATCCCCACAGGAACCGACCTGACAATGACTCTGCCGGTTAGAAATGAAAGTGCTTTTTCTGCCGATGAACGACCTTTCTTCGGCGTTCGCTACAAGTATCGAACATCACAAAAAATAGCCGGTCTTTTCTTTACAACCGACAAGATGCTGAGCTTATCTAAAGGTTACTCAAAGTTCTCTATAATCGGCGATAATACATGGCGGACAGCGATCGGGGATATGCGCAAATTCAAACACGGAAACTGGAAAAACAAAATAACCTCGGTCCGATTTGATCCTGTCAACCCCAGCACAACCAGTGATGTCTGTGAAATTTCAAGGCTGGGATTTTTTGCCTCCGAGGAGCAGGCGCAGAAGTTTTTGGATGCGGCTGAGGATGCACCTGATTACTCTCAGCCTACAAAATTTAAAGAGAGTCTGCAGGAGATCCTTGTCCCCGGAGGTTCTCTCTTTGACGGATTTGACTGTACTGATTTCATGCTGCAATCCACAACCATCGAAAATCCATCTTTGAAAACCGTGGTCAAGTTTCAGCCTAAAAAGACTGAGGCTGATAGCAAAGCGTGTGTGATCGTCCGCAGCCATACCAACAGCCGCGGCTTCACCCGTTTCATGGCCCGTAAGCCGGGGTTGTACACTCTGGAAAATGTAGATCTGAAGCTGGATGATATCTCAGATCTGCACAAACGGGAGCGGGAGGCGATTGAGTTTACGGTTGCCCGGCAGCTGCTCAAAGCTGCAGACGAACATAATTTCCGTCCGCTTGATCCGGTTTCAGACGCCGACTGGCAGCGGGCTGTCGAGCTGCTCTTCGAGGCGGATATCGATCTAAGAAAGCTGCCCAAACCGGCCAGCCGCAGCGCCGCAGCGGTTGCCCTCTCCATCGCAATCCGTAAAACTTTGGGTACGTCAATAGACTCCCCGTACGAAAAAGAGTATTTTACCCGTGACCGCATCCGAACAGGGGCGTCAGTCAATCTGCGTACCGATGCGATCGGTGATGATTTCATTAAAACTTTCAGTTCCGCGGGTTTCGACTGGATTATAGCCAGCGGGTCGCTGACTGGACCCTATCGCCGGACTTTGCTGAGGGATTGTGCCCTATACGGCGTGGAAGTGATCATGGGCGATGGCGGTTACAACAACGTCGCGGTTTCGACCGCGGAGTATTTCGACCATCCCTGTTTCGCCGGAACTTACGTTACCGACGAGCCGGGAACGGATCAGTACGAAAAGTTAGCCGAGATATGCAAGGCTTATATCCGGGATACCGGAGGCAAGCTGCCTTACATCAACCTGCTGCCGATGTACGCCAACGCCGCCCAGTTGAAGTTCGGCGCCAATGCCGCGGCCATCGAGTATTACGATCCTGATCCGGATTTATACAAAAAGCACTGTGACCTTTTCTGCGAGATGTTCCCCGTATCGTACATCTGTACCGATATTTATCCGCTCAACTGGGTCAACGGCCGACGTAACACCTATAAAAACTATTGCGAATCGATCAACGTCATCGCCACTTCAGCGCGGGAGCACGGCAAGGACTTCTGGTGTCACATACAAACGTTCGCTTGGGTAAAGAGCAAGCGCACACCGACAGAATCTGAATTCCGCTGGCAGTCGTACTGCATGCTTTCCTTCGGTTGTAAGACCTTGATCTGCTGGACTTACGCAGGTCGCAAACCGGAGTTCCCGTCGCTGGTCTCGATCGACGGTCGGCGTTCAAACGCATGGTACGACGCCGCGACAGTTTTCAAAGAGATCCGCCACATTTCAGACGCCTTTGTCAGTTACAGGAATATCGGAGCCATGAGCCACAACTGCACTGAAGCGACGCCATACTTGCGGTTCAGCAATCCGGTCGAAAAGTTTGCCGCGATTGAAACGATCGATTGCGAGCAGCCTCTGCTGATCGGCTGTTTCACAGCCAAAGAGGGACAGGGCAAAGCTTTTACCTTGGTAAACATGAGCGAGCTGGAAGCGGTCGAGACCGCACAGGTCAAGCTGCGGCTGTCAGGTTCAAAGGTTATCGCCTGGCCGCGCGGACGGCAGGTGACGCTGACAGCGGAAAGTGATGGAATGCACCATCTCACGCTCGCGCCGGGCGAGGGGATATTCGTGGAAATCAAGTGAGGGTGCGCTTCAACTATTGTAAACCGCACCCGTGAGTTTTCCGCAAGGGGGATTCTACTTGAAACCCGTAAATGCCCTGAGTACACTTCAAATCAATCGACAGCATAGAACGCCTTTCTCGATGTGGCGTTGAAAAAGGAGAGGATAAAAATGAAGGAGAATAAAGAGATGTCTGAGGGGAAAGAGAGCGCACAGAGATATGGAGCCAGGCGTTACGTATCCATCGTGGCAACTGCGGCGACGGCGTGGGCTGTCATGGTCGCAGGCGAGAGCCGCGCGGCACAAGACAGTGCGGGGTTCGCATTCAGAGACGAGCCTGGCAAGCATCTGGACGTGTTGCTGGACGGCAAGACTGCCGGCCGCTACATGTATGCGTACGATCCATCTTCTTCTCCTACCAGCCTGACCTCGACCAACAAGACGTATCTTCACGTCTTCGACACCCAGGGCAAGGCACCGATCAGCAATGGCCCGTTCGGTAGCTTCGCCCACCATCGCGGCATCATGATCGGATGGACCAAACTGACCCATAAAGGCAAGCTTTATAATTTCTGGGGCATGTACGACAATGCGCAGATACACTCGAAATTCAGCGTCCGCGATGCTGACGCGGAGCATGCCACCTTCACCTCGCTGCTCGACTGGATCACAAAAAACGGCAACACCGTTATTTCAGAAGAACGCACGATGACATTCCGCCGCGCCGCGGCACCGGCCTATCTGATCATTGACTTCACCTCGAAGCTCACCGCCTGCTCCGGCGACGTTGAGCTGAACGGCGATCCCGAGCATGGCGGTGTCCAGTTCCGTGCCGCCGACGGAATTGATCTAGCGAAGACGGTGTATGTTTATCCGGGCGAGAATACGAATCCCAGACAAAGCGTTGATCCGTCTTGGGTGGGCATGACGTTTAGCCTCAACGGCAAGGTGTACAGCAGTGTGGAAATGAATCATTCCGGCAATCCGCAGGGATCGAAAATCTCCGCCTACCGGAACTACGGCCGCTTCGGTTACTTCCCGAAGCCCACCACGATCAAGTCCGGCGAATCCCTCGTGCTTCGGTATCGTTTCCTTGTGGCTGAGGGCGAGATGCCTGCCGCCGGAACGATTCAACAGACCTACAACGCATTCACCGGACGCTCCGATCCTGTGCCGCCCGTGACCGTCAGGCCGGCCGAGCAGCCTGCGCCGCCTAAGGCAAAAACGGCGGGGAAGGACAAGACGTCTAAATAGACCCTGTTCGAAAAGGGTTCTGAGAGGGGGGCAGGGTTCGGGGTTCAGGCTGAAAACGCCACACATTCTCGCCGCATCCATCACCAGCCACGCCCGCCGCCTTCTTTGTTGTTGCTTTAATGCGTTTTCATTTACGTTGGAAAATTACCCTTTGATCATCGCCTCGACCTGTGCGATTGCCTGCATGTTCTTCTCCTGCCACTCGGGAAGGGTGAAGAACCACGGTGCCATCAGAAAACCCTTCAGAAATTCAGGTTTAAGGTTTTTCTTGCAGAACTCAACCGTGCCCTTGAAGTTCACGTCATTGCTCCAGTTCGAGCCTGTCGGCACCTGATCGAAGCCAGCTTTGTCGAGATCAAGATACGTTTTAACATATTTCTGTTTCTCGGGCTCGAAGGTGGATCCATAGTACCAGTTGCTTTGCAGCACCGACTTCGGCATGCGGTTCAGGAACTCCTCGGGGTGGTTCCAGTAGAAGTCCGACCAGATCCACGGCCGCACGCCCTGCTTTTCAACCTCTTTCACGAAAAACATGAAGTCGTGCCACCACAGCTCGCCCTGCCGCACCACCGCATAGCTGTACTTCGCCTGGTGCCCTGCCGTCTCTTCGTCGTATCCGAGATGGAAAAAGCGAGGCTTGTCGAAGATGGCGCACACCTCGCGGATCATGTCCGCGCACACCTTGTAGTAAACCGGCGTGGAGACCTGCCTGCCGTACTCTTTGAGCCACGTGTCGTGGGCGGCCGAGAAATTTAGCTTGGGGATCGGCTCCAGGCCCATGGCCCGCAGCCGCGCCAGCTCTTTGCGGAAACGCTCAACCGACCACGCCCCCTTAGCCGACAGCTCGGGATGGCTCTCGTACTGCAGCGCCTCGGCGAGGTCGATCACCACCAGATTCATACCCGCCGTCTGCATCCGCGCGGTCAGCGTCTGCCAGACTTTCTCGTCAAAACGGAGATGGTCGGACTGGCAGACCAACTGCAGTTCGTCCCCTTTAAATTTTCCCCAACTCTTCACCGGGATGTCGGACCAACTGTTCACACCCATGTGCAGGAGCGCCCCCCACATGAACGCCGACGAAGCCTGCTGCGCCTTCCCCATGCCTGGCAGCGCCGAAATCCCTGCTGCGGTCAGTCCTGTTTTCACAAACGCACGTCTCGATAATCCGTTCTTCATCATTTGCTCCTTTAGTTTCCTCATTTTCACATGACTGCCTGTTTTTTCCACCGTTATCAGACCTCGACGATCCCGAGCGGCTTTGCGGTGCGCCACGCGCCGCGCGTGAAGTCCGGCACCTCCATTTATAAGCCGACTTTTTTAAAAACGCCCCTTTGAATCATCGAACTTTTCTTTTCACACCCCGCTTTACCGCTGAGTTCTATTAGAGAAAGTATTCCACAATCGCCATGTCCCAGCAAGAGCCAATTTCGGCGAATTAAGCCCTTCTTACGGCAAGGTGAATTGACAAATAAGCATTGCGTCGTTCTTAACTACGCGGTAATTTTTAGGCATGTCATGGGCAGATAGTCTCGTGCTGCTGATCGCCACGGTAGCCGCAGGCGCGGTCGCGGGGTCGTCGTTCGGCGCTTTCCTGGCCGCCGCGCTGGCGGCTGCCGCCGCCTCCTGGCGGGTCGTCCCGCCGCTTTCGCGCTGCCGCCAAATCTTCGTGAACCTTGACCCGCACCGGCAAGACCCGCAAACCTTGCCGCAGGCACTGCGCTACGCGCTGGACGAGGTCACGCGCACACAAAAGCCGCTGCTGATGCGCATATCCCCGCCCGCCGGTGAAGAGCGCCACGACTGCCGGATCGACATCAACAGTGGGTATGACGTGGAAATCCGGCGCCCCGGCCTGCGCACCGCCAAGCTCGAACGCAAGAACGTCTGGATCGCGGAACACCCGCTGCCGCTGATCCTGCCGGACGCGCGGGCTGTGACCCTGCGCCTCTCGCCCGTTGATCACTCGCGCGTCCGAGTCGCGCCCGCCGCCGCGCCGCCCTGCCCCCGTTCACTGTGGCTGGCAGTCACCGCAGCCGCCGTTGCCGCCTGCCTGCTAGACTGCGCCTGGCTGCTCGCGGCGGCTCTCGGCTTTGCGTTTCAAACCGGCTTCCTCAAATATTTCCAAGACCGTGCGCCAGCAGATTTCCAGGTCTAGCCGCCACGTCCGGTTGCACAGGTAGTAGTAGTCCAGCAAACACATCTCGTCGAAAGTCAGCTTGTTACGTCCCGAGATCTGCCATATCCCGGTGATTCCCGGCATGCCTCTCAGGCGCAACGCATGGCAGGGACGGGTGTAATGCCCTTGGTCGCTGTACGGCAACGGCCGCGGACCGACAAGCCGCATCTCACCGCGCACCACATTCCAAAGCTGCGGAAGCTCGTCCAGAAATACACGTCGCAGATAACGCCCGGTCCTGGTCACCCGCGGGTCGCTGTGCAACTTGAACAGCCGCCCGTTTCGTTGAGAGCCATGCTGCAGTTCCGTGTGCAATATTTCAGACGCGCGGATCATGGTGCGGAACTTCAGCAGGATGAAAGGACACCCGTCGCAACCGTAACGCTCCTGCCGGAAAAAGACCGGACTCCCGTCGGAAAGCAGCACCAGCAAGGCCAGCGCAAAGAACAGAGGCGCGGCAAAGAACAGGATCAACAGAGCGCAAAGCCGTTCAGCCCGTCCGCATCGTTCAACTCCCCGTGCCGACAGGCGGAACATGAAAAAACCGTCCTCGGTTATACAAACGGGACAGCGCGAGAACAAAGGCACGGCTACAGCCGACACGGCGGCACCGTCCCCCTTATCGGCAGCGTCCCATAAAAACGCGAGAATGTCCCCCGGTGTCACGCCGCCCGCATCTTGAAATTTTTTTATCATCCCCTTGTCAATAAGTATCCGCTTGCCGCCTGACCTTATCAAGCGCATATCTCAATAGCCCTTAAACACCTTGCCGCCCGCCATCACCTGACGAGCGGTCTTGTCGAACGTAGCCTGCATGCCCGTGCGCAGCGAGGCGTTCGCCATGACCAGCGTCACCGTGTGGCTGTAGCCGGCCTCGACGGGGGCATTGGGCTTGCGGCGCGAGCAGACGCACTCCATCCAGTTGCGCATGTGGGCGATCTCCATGTTGCCGGCCCCTGTTTTGGCGGAGTTACTTGCGGTCACGGCCTCGGCGAGCTTGTGGGTTTCCAACTTCACTTTTTCCACGCCCTCGTTGGATATCGTACCAGCCGCAAGGTCGAGTGTGCCGGTGGTGGAATGGAACTTGTAGCACGAGCGGCGGGCGGCATTGGTCATTCGCGAACTGAAGACCGTCTGGAAACCCTTGTCAGGGTTGTCGTCCGGTCCGTACTCAAAAATGGCGGTGAACGTGTCACCGTTCTGGCGGCCATCTTTCCATGCGTAGGTGCCGCCGCCGGCCATAACCCAGCGCGGGAATTCGAAGCCCGTAAGCCAGGCGACCGTGTCGATGTCATGGCACATCCACTGGCCGGGGATGCCGGAGGAGTAAGGCCAGAACAGGCGAAACTCGAGATACTTGCGTGCGTCGAAAGGCACAACCGGCCGGTCAAGGAGCCACTTCCGCCAGTCGGTGTCAGATTCCTTCAGCTTGGATGGCAGGTCGCCGCGGCGCCAGCGTTTGGGGTCGTTCCCGTTCCTGCAGAGGTCGACGTAGGTGATGTCGCCAAACTTTCCGGAACGGATATAGTCATGCGCGACACGGTACTCCGCGCGGGAACGGAACTGTGTCCCCACCTGAACAACCGCCCCGCCACGGTTATTGGCCTTGCGGGCCTCGGTGACAGCGTCCAGCAAAGCATTGGCTGATCCCATGTCTTCGGCCATCGGCTTCTCGGTGTAGGAGTCCTTCCCAGCCTCAACGGCATGAACCGTGTGCCGGGCGTGCTGGAAGTCGGCGGTCGAGATGATGACGGCATCGACGTTCTTGGCTTTTTCATACAGCTCCTCGTCGCTCGCATAGACGTCGACGCCGTGCCCGAGCTGCTCTTTGAGATAGGCGCTGCCCACCTCGCGGCGCACACGCCAAAGGTCAGCCAACGCGACCATGTCGAAGTTCAGCTCGTCTTTCACTTTGAGGAACGAGGGCAAAAGCGCATCCTTGAAGCGGTTGGAAAACCCTACACAGGCCACGTTGATGCGGCTATTCGCGCCAACCACATTCAGGGACGGGGCCTGCTGGGCTCTGATAATACCGGGAAGAGCCGCGAGCGTTGCGCCTGCGGACACCGCTTTGACGAACTGGCGGCGGGTCGGTTGATTAGTCACAGGATTATTGGTCATTTTCTTCTCCTTTTTTTATAACGGATGAGGTCAAGGCAGAGCTATCACGAGAAGCTCTCGCAAAACCACTCGGGCACACACGGCCTTCCCCGCCCCGCGTCTTCAGGCCAGGCATAGTGCCTTGCCCAAAAATACGTTGGCAGTATGGCAGATTTTATGGTTTGTCGGCAATGAAAGACTTTGATAATATAAAGTGTTTCTCTTTTGAGAAAACGGTTTTGCGCGCCCTGTCGGGTGGCAGGGATGACACGGGCAGACCGAAACAGAACACGAAACAAACAAACGTCTGACCGTAGCCAGGCAGCCGGACTTTCCGGCAGGCGATCGCGATAAGCTCAGTCGGACGGGAATTAATTCACATGGCAATTCGCAAACCCACAGCCGCGCAGCCTAAGACAGGCCCAATGTATGACATGATGCTGGCGGCGTTGGATCAGCAGGTTAACCAGTTCAAAGCTGGGTCCATCATCAAGGGAACCATTAGCGGAATTAAGGGCAATGAGGTATTCGTTGATATCGGCTATAAATCTGAAGGGGTTGTCCCTATCAACGAGTTTGAGGATCCTACGCAAATCAAAGTCAACGATGTAATCGACGTGTTGCTCGTGGAGCTTGAGAGTGACGACGGCATGGTATACCTCAGCAAGTCACGCGCCGATGACAAGATCCGTTGGGACGCTATACTAAACAAATACACTGAAGGCGGGGTTGTCACGGGCACTATCCGCAGTAAAGTGCGCGGCGGACTTATCGTGGACGTGGACGGAGTGGACTCTTTTCTGCCCGGCTCGCAGGTTGACGTGTCGCCGGTGCATGATCCTGACGTTTTCCTGGATCAGACTTTCGAGTTCAAAGTCATTAAGATCAGCAATGAACGCCGTAATATCATCGTTTCCAGGCGTGAGCTGATCGAAGATCGCATGGCCGATAAGAAGCGCGAACTCCTGACCACCATCGAAAAGGGCCAACAGCGTTGCGGCCGTGTCAAGAACATCACAGATTTCGGCGCTTTTGTTGATCTCAACGGCTTGGACGGCCTGTTGCATATCACCGATATGAGTTGGGGTCGCATCAAACATCCGAGCGAAATGCTCAAGGTCGGACAGGAACTGGAAGTCATAATTCTGGACGTGGATATGGACCGCGAGCGTGTCTCGCTGGGTCTTAAACAGACCACGCCAAATCCCTGGGATAATATCGAAGGTACTTTCCCGGTAGGCAGCCGCCTGCGTGGTAAAGTCGTGAACTTGGTGCCTTACGGCGCGTTTGTGGAGATCCAGCCCGGTATCGAGGGGCTGGTGCACGTTTCTGAATTCTCATGGACCAAACGCGTGGCGCGTGCCTCGGACGTACTGAACATGGGTGACGAAGTCGACGTAGTCGTCCTTAGTATCGACTCTGCCAACCAGAAGATCGCCTTGGGCATCCGCCAGACCGAAGCCAATCCCTGGGATACCGTGCAGGACCGCTACCCGGTCGGCAGCCGTGTTAACGGCAAGGTTCGTAATTTCACGACATACGGCGCCTTTGTCGAACTTGAGGAAGGTATCGACGGAATGATCCACGTTTCCGACATGTCGTGGACCCGCAAAATCAACCACCCCAGCGAGGTGCTCCAAAAAGGCCAGCAGGTGGAAGCGGTGGTGCTGGAGGTAAACCCCTCCGACCAACGCATAAGTCTGGGCCTCAAGCAGGCCAGCGATGATCCCTGGAACACCATCACCGGCCGTTACGCGATCGGACAGATCGTCAAAGGCAAGGTTTCAAAGATCGCATCCTTCGGCGCGTTCGTCGAACTCGAAGACGGAGTTGACGGACTCGTCCACATTTCGCAAATCAGCGACCAGCATGTGGAGAAGGTCAAGGATGCGCTTAAGGTCGGACAGGATGTCGAAGCGCGCATCGTCAAGATCGACCGTGACGATCGCCGCATAGGATTGAGCATCAAGGCTGTCAGCATGGACGAAAATCAGATCGCGGACCTCACCCGCGACATGAGCAGCGATGACCTTAAACCTGGCGAGAATCTGGTCGGGTTGGCCGCCGCGTTCGATGATGCCTTCGCGCAAAGCGAAGAATGGCATCCCGGCAGCGAATAAAGTAAACGGGGGTGCCTGCGGTACAGGCGCCCCCGTTTTTTTTCGCTCTTCAGAACAATCGCTCTTGTCGATTCTTGCGATTCTATTGAGATTTTTCCATGAACATCCTTGACATATTCAAAGCGCGCCACCTTTTCGAGGATATGACCAGCCCGGAACTGGCTGCGGCACTTGACAAACCACTCTGCGTTTATGCAGGTTTCGATCCCACAAATGACAGCCTGCAGGCAGGGAATTTTGTCACGATCATGACTTTGGCGCACCTCCAGCGCGCCGGTCACAAGGTGATAGCGTTGGTTGGGGGCGCCACGGGACTAATCGGCGACCCGTCGGGTAAATCCAAGGAGCGCAACCTTTTGAGCGCTGAACAGGTCGAGCACAATCTTGAAGGCATCAAAGAGAACCTGTCGCGCTTTATCGACTTCGATCCCGGCTCCACTAATCCCGCGATCCTGATAAACAACTATGACTGGTTCAAAGAATTCACATTCATTGATCTGCTGCGTGATGTCGGACGTTACTTCCGCCTAGGTGTCATGCTAAGCAAAGACAGTGTCAAGAAACGCATGGAGTCCGACGACGGCATGAGTTTCACCGAATTCTGCTATCAGATCCTGCAAGGCTACGATTTCCTGCATCTTTACAAGACGTACGGGTGCACACTGCAGCTCGGCGGGTCAGACCAGTGGGGCAACATCACGGCAGGCACGGAACTCGTCAGACGCATGTGCGGTATTGAGGTTTACGGCATGACCTTCCCGCTCGTTTGTGACAGCACCGGAAAGAAGTTCGGCAAAAGCGAAGGCAACGCGATCTTTCTTGACTCGCATAAAACATCCTATTATGATTTTTATCAGTTCTTCTTGCGCACGCACGATGCCGACGTTATCCGTTATCTAAAGATTTTCACCTTTCTGCCGTTGGAAAGCATCGCCGAACTCGAGCAGGTCGTGGCAAACGCTCCTGAACAGCGCGAGGCTCAACAGGCACTCGCCGAAGAGTTGACCCGGGCAGTTCACGGCGATGCTGGTCTGGCTGTCGCCAAAAGAGCCACAAAGGTTCTGTTCGGCGGCTCCATCGAAGGTTTGGCAGCTTCCGAACTGGAAAACATTTTCGCCAATGTGGCCTCCGCCACTTTAAATGCGGAAGCAGTGATGAACCAGCCTGTTACCGACATTTTGGCTACCGCCGGAATGCTATCCAGCAAGGGCGAAGCGCGCCGGCTGATACAACAGGGCGGAATCTACCTCAACAACCAGCGACTAACCGAGGGCTCCCGCACTTTCGGGCAGGGCGACCTGATCGATGGCCGCCTGTCGGTTCTACGTTCCGGCAAGCGTAATTTTTTTCTGCTCAAAATCACCCCGCCTTTTTGACCGGAAAACGGTAGACTTTTCCCCGCATCATGGTAAAGTAAGTATCTGACTAAACGCATATTAGAGCCGTAAGAATACGGCTATACGTGATCAGGCAAAATCAGGTTTTAAAAGTATGCACATTTCTCTTCCTAAAATAATCCAAGGTGGCATGGGCGTCGGAGTCTCCAATTGGAATTTGACACGGACGGTCTCGCGCATCGGTCAGCTCGGCGTGGTCTCAGGAACAGGACTTGACCAAGTGCTGGCCCGTAGGTTGCAAGACGGCGACATCGAGGGTAACTGTCGCCGCGCTCTCGACCATTTCCCTTTCCCGCAAATGGCGAATCGGGTGCTCGATATGTTTTTTATACCCGGCGGTAAAATGCCCGACGCACCTTACAAACACACCGCAGCGGCCGTAATTAAGAACCACCGCTGGCTGGACGAGATATATATAGTGGCGAACTTCGTGGAAGTTTTCTTAGCCCGTGAGGGACACGCGAACCCTGTGGGAATCAACTATCTTGAAAAGATTCAGTTACCGCACCTGCCGTCGCTATACGGAGCCATGCTCGCTGGCGTGGCCGTCGTTATCATGGGTGCCGGCATCCCGGTCGAAATACCGCGGGTGCTGGATCTGTTGTCTCGCCATGAGGCCGCCACTTATCCGATACGTGTGATCGGTGCCACGTCGGAAACTGACTGCCAGCGCGTTTTCGATCCGTCCGCCTTTATGGAAGGCGTTACTCCGCCCTCGCTGACACGCCCCGATTTCCTGCCGATAATCTCATCGGATTCGCTGGCTACCATGTTGTTGCGGCGCTCCGGCGGATCCGTCGAAGGCTTCATCATAGAGAGTCCTACAGCAGGCGGCCACAACGCGCCACCGCGCGGCCCCATGAAGCTGACCGATGACGGACAACCTATATACGGTCCTCGCGATGTGGTGAAGCTGGATTCCATTCGTAAAATCGGACTGCCTTTTTGGCTGGCTGGCTCCTACGGGACACCTGCCGGTCTGCGTCAGGCGCTCGCCGAGGGCGCGGCCGGCATTCAGGTTGGCACAGCTTTCGCGTTATGCTTGGAATCAGGCTTATATCCTGAATTCCGCCGCACACTGGTTCGCAAGGCACTGGCCGGGCAAGCCCAGATCGTAACCGATCCGATCGCATCACCGACTGGATTCCCGTTTAAAGTGGCGCAGCTTGAAGGCACCCTTTCAGAAACCGAAATTTTCGAACAACGGCGCAAAGGCTGTTATATCGGCTACCTGCGCGAGGCCTATCTCAAAGCGGACGGCACGATCGGCTTCCGCTGCCCCTCTGAACCGGTTGAGTCATATTTGGCCAAAGGCGGCAAGCTTGAAGACACGGTCGGACGCAAATGTATTTGTAACGGGCTCTTCGCCAACATAGGTTTGGCACAGCGCCTGCCTGACGGCAAACTGGAGCCGGCCATAGTGACACTGGGGGATGACATTGTCAATGTAGGTCAGTTCTGTTCCGAGAACAACACGGACTACACCGCTGCGGATGTGATACGCATAATTGGGGGCGATTCAACTTTGTTGAATTGCAATATTTTGCAATCGCACAGTATCTAAAACATGACTGCCCGAGGGGAGGGCAAATGTCGACAAGTACGACTCCCAAAGACTTCAGCGGAAACCACGCTGATGCCGCTGGCATTGACCCGCTTGAACTCTCAAATAAACGCCCTGATTGGAGCGCGTCACAGCCGGTAACCTCCACCCAAAAAAAAATTGTTTTGTTTATCGGTGGTCTGCTTCTGCTGGCGTCAGTGTTAGCGCCTCTGAAGACCGCCTGTCTTTTAATCGCCTTTTGTACGCTTTTTTACACGGTATCCACACTTTATAAGTTCGCAGTAATCCGTGCCTCAATAGCCCCTTCCGCAATACTGTCCTTTTCCGAACAGCAGATAGCCGAACAAGAACCGCGGGAGTGGCCGATATTTTCCATTCTTGTCCCGATGTACAAGGAACCGGAAACGCTGAGCCAGATGATGAACGCCCTGCGCGAGATGGATTACCCTGATGACAAGAAAGACGTACAGTTTCTCTTAGAGGAAGATGACACTTTAACACTGGATGCCGCCCGCCCGATGACCCTGCCTGAAGGTTTCCGCGTAACAATCATCCCGCAGTCGTTTCCCCGCACTAAGCCCAAAGCCTGCAATATCGGCTTGCATCTGGCCAAAGGCGAATACCTCGTAATCTATGATGCCGAGGATTTGCCAGAAAAAGATCAACTGAAAAAAGCGGTCATGGCGTTCGAGGCTTCTGCCAACGATATCGTTTGCGTCCAGTCTCGTCTAAACTACTACAATTCCGGCCACAATATCATCACGCGCTGGTTCACGGCAGAGTACTCGGCCTGGTTCGACCTGCAGTTGCCCGGCTTGGCCGCATTCGGAGCTGTAATACCGTTGGGCGGCACCTCAAACCATTTCAAAACCAAAGTCCTGCGGGAACTGATGGGCTGGGATGCCTATAATGTCACGGAGGATTGCGACCTGGGCGTTCGCTTGGGGCGCGCCGGATACCGCACCCGCATGCTGGAAACCACAACATGGGAAGAGGCTTGCTGTGACTTGCGGTTCTGGATCAGGCAGCGCACAAGATGGCAGAAAGGTTATATTCAGACCTGGTTTGTACATATGCGCCATCCTTTGAAATTACTAAAAGAACTCGGGTTCGTGAATTTCTTTCATTATCAGATGCTGATCGGCGGCGGCACCTTTTCTGTCTTGATCAACCCGTTTTTCTGGGCCATGGCTTTGGTATGGTTCATTTTCCGTCCTGAAAATGTCGCTATGCTGTTCCCGGGGCCGGTCTTCGTCGCAGGTGCCTTCTGCCTGTTCCTTGGAAATTTTGTTTTTGTTTATATCAACCTGCTAGGGTGCTGCAAACGGAAAAAGGACAGCCTGATGTGGTGGTCGCTTTTAACGCCGGTCTATTGGTTAATGATGAGCTACAGCGGGTGGAGGGCGTTTTTGCAGTTTTTCCGTGATCCGTTCGTTTGGGAGAAAACTCAACACGGCTTGAGCGGCAAGTCATAGGATCTTTTAATATGGGTGATAACCGCGACAAATATCGGCTAATTCGACTGGTGACCGGCGGCGTCACCCCTGCACTGCTGGCTAGCGCGCTGCTGGCTTTCGCGCTGTACCGTCACGGACAGTTGGATCCGGCGGCGCAGGCAGCGGGTATCTGCCGTGAACTCATTTCAGGCACCACCGAAGGTCGCCAGGCTCTGTTCGGTTCTTGCTGGTTCGCGCCCCTGCCGGTCTTGTTCTACCTGCCTTTTTCATGGCTGCTTCCTGAGCCTGCGGCAGGCAGAGCAGCTTTCTTCTTGGCTTGGTTCTTTGTTTTCTGGTCAGTGCGTGAATCCGTCAAGGCCGCAGGTCAATGCGCATTCAAAATTATCATGGCGCAGATTGCAATAACCGCCGTTGCCATGATGGCGTTCAATCAACAGGCACTTCAAATCGATACGGCCTTGACCGTCGGATTAGTGCTTCTGTGTTCATCTTCCTTGTCGGACTGGGTTGCCAGCCGCCGCTTGCGCGATGTGGTTTCAACGGCAGCCGCCTGCGCTTTCCTGGCATTGTGCGGATTCAGCGTTTTAGGTGTGGCTTGCATTTCCGCCGTGCTTTTGCCGTTCGCAGCCGCAGGACACCGCGAAACGCGCCGACGTTTCCAGGCGTGGCTTTTACTGGGATGGCTGCCTCTGGCTTATATGCTAGGCGTCTGGATGTTAATGAACCGCCTGATTTTGGGCGACGCGCTCTTTTTCTTGCGCTCACTCCGTTTTCTGGTCTCCGAAACGCGACTGTTTATGGTATCGATGACCCTGCCTGCCGCAGTAATGCTGCCGGCGCTGGTTCTGGCTTGGCGACTCGACCGCAGCGATGAAAGACCCGGTGCCGGACCTGTGGCGGCTGCCGCCACCTTGCTGTCGTTCGCGCTGATGCTGCTAGCATACGCTAAAGTTTTAGCTTGGCATGGTATATCATGGACGGACGCTACCCTTTGCGCATGCGCCCTGACCCTGATGATCGTCACCGTGGTAAGACTGCGTCAGCCCATCTACCGTTCGTTCCTGTCTCTGCTTATAATCGTTTGGCTAAGCGGCGCATGGTTCAAACATGACTCTTCAACAGGTGACAGCGCCGCAAGGATGCAGGTGATCGCCGAAGTTGAAGCTTATGTCAAAACGCATACCCCTTACGGACGCGTTTTCGCGCTTGGCTATACCGGACTTGACCTGCTGCGCGGCTACGAAGACACGCTCCTGGTGCCGAACCTCGACTTGCACATCGGCTCCCTGCGGCGGGCTTACAAGGGACAGGACCTGTATGTGCTGGTTCCGCGACCGGAAGGCCTCGTCCGGACAGAAAGCGTCTTCTGGAAATATCCCGATATTTATGATCTCGGCTCCGACCGCCTGCTATACGCAGGCACTTTCAGGACATGGCGACTGTTTCAGGTAATCTCCGCCCCGACGCAAGAACAGCTTGATGAATGGCGACGCTCAAGAAACTGAGACCGCGATACTGTTTCATCATTGAATTAGACCCTGAACCCTTTTGCCGTGGTATAACAACAATATGAACAACCCCGTTAATTGTGAAACTGATAGAGTGGTGTTCTGGGGACATATACTCCCCTTCGCAGTCTGGTTCGGCTTCATCATGCTGCTCCAGACTCTGGAATCGCTTTCGTTATGCCCCCGCTGGATATACCCATGGAGCTATGCTTTAAAAACATTTGCCTGCGCCGCTCTATTCCTCTGGCTTAAGCCGTGGAAAGTCTACCCGCCGTTCAGTTTAGGACATTTGCCTTTGACTCTGTGCGTCGGAAGTCTGATGGCTGTAATATGGATTCTACCGGAACTCCCCGCCGTCGGCAGAGCCTTTCCTGACCTTCAGGCCTTCTACCACCGCTGGCTGATAATGATGCCGGGGTCGTTGCCGGACTACTATAATCCGGATTTCTACCCCGCGCTGCCGCCCGGCCATATCGCGCACACATATATGCCGCGTGAGTTCGGATGGGGTCTTACGTTAATTAGACTTGCCGGATCCGCATGCGTCATCGCAATCATCGAAGAGTTTTTTTTTCGTGGTTTCTTCTACCGGTGGTTACGCCGTGGCCGTTTTTGGGAGATCCCTCTCGGAGTTTTTGATGTCCAATCCTTCTGGACGGTCACAGTGGTTTTTGGGCTTGAGCACGACCGCTGGTTTGCGGGACTCTTGGCTGGCGTGGCGTACGGCTGGCTGGTGATAAAGACCGAAAATATCTGGGCGGCTGCGATAGCTCATTTCATCACTAACCTTCTGTTGGGAATTTTTGTTATAATTTCAGGGCAATACGGTTTTTGGTGAGACGATCATGGTTGAAGCAAAACTAAACAAAGAATACGCTCTGCGAATCGCTGGAATCGGTCTGCTTATGTGCTGTATCTGTGTCTGGTCTATGTATGACGGCATCGCTGCCTGGCCGCGCATCAACCAAAACATGGATTCAATCAGACCCGCATTATTGGCAAAGGAAATGACTGCTGAAGGTTGGCTCGCGCGTGATGATGCCAACGAAACTCCTTTGCAAGCAGCTTTTGCCGCTGAAAACATGAAGGTGCCGGCGAAACTGGTCAAAAAAGTCAGCGAGTTGCGGGTGCCTGCCGGTTCTCCGGTACCGCCACTTGCAGTGCAAATAGAACGACTGCAAAAAATATTCAATGATCCTGTTTACACGCAACATGAGTTGAATACCCAGTTCGTGCAGGCTGCTGTCACGCTGTGCCTGGGATTGGCGGCTTTCTTGTCTCTCACACTCAAAGCCCGCAAAAGCTATGTCGCCGACGACACAGGCCTGAGCGGCAGCGGCATAGGCAAAGCCCCGGCGGCTTATGAAGATATCGCGTCCATCGACTGGTCAAAGTGGGATGAGAAAGGCATTTTAGTTTTGCGACTCAAAAACAACCGACGCTTGCGATTGGACGGCTGGCACTTTTCCGGTATCACCGGAATCGTTGGTGTGATCAAACACCAGCGCCCCGACCTTTGCGCCAGTTAAAATAGCGAAGCTGGTTTCTAGCGAAGCTGCGCCTCAAACCAACAAGTGGTGTACCAGGCGCAGCAGTGCAGTTTGATGGTGGATGGTTGATGTTTGACGCATTTATGCAAAGGCGCGAAGGAGGAGGGGATAGCATGGCGGCGGTCTGCTAGAAGTTCTTCTGCATGCCCATGAACAGGGCTGAGCAATTAAGCAGCGCATGGATAAGCGCTGCGAGCAACACATTTTTGGTCCTGGTGTAAACAAAGCCGTCAAACCATCCCGCCAGGCAGGCCAACGTCATAAAGACCACGCCGAAACGGAAGTGGACGATGCCGAACGCCACGCT
>CAZKZI010000049.1:0-19268 GCA_964557205.1 uncultured Lentisphaeraceae bacterium | reverse complement strand
TGGACTGTTCGCGGGATGCCTACGGGGCTTTGCGCGTGATGGTGAACTGCAACCGATTCACGTGGTTTACGACCACGACCGCCTGGGCGCGCAGGAGATTTTTCTTGCGTCCTTCACCGAGGCCGACGTTCTCGCCGGGCGTCTTGCGGATGGAGGCAAGTCGCGTCTGCGGCGTCCAGTTGTCTGCCACAACACGCCGCGTACAAAAGCAGCGGCTCCGCTCACTCTCGCGAAACGCGGCATGCCCGCGGAATACGCCGTGGTTGTTTCCGCCGCTGCTAAGCCGGCGGAGAAGTACGCGGCCGAGGAGTTCCGGGATTACGTCAAGCGTCTGACGGACGTCGAACTACCTATCCTGACCGACGCCGAGTCGATGCCGGCGAAAGGCGTCTTCGTCGGCGAGAGCGGACAGTCCGACGCGCTCCTCGCGCATTGGGCGGGGCGACAAACGGAAGGGTTCCGACTGAAGACGGTCGGCGGACATCTGATCGTGCGCGGCAATTCGCCGCGTGCGACGCTTTACGGCATCTACGAACTGCTGGAACGTTTCGGCGGTTGCGGCTGGTTTTCGTCCTGGACGGAAGTCGTTCCGTACCGGGAAGATTTCACCGTTCCGGCTAATCTGGACGAGATGTGCCAGCCGACGTTCGAATTGCGTGAGGCGCTCTGGCGCGACGCCTACCGGCCCAACTTCGCCGTGCGGCTCCGTCTGAACGGCAACGCGATGCATCTCCGGGATCAGCACGGTGGCGCGCCGCATCCGTTCTCGACCAATATGTGGAACGGCCATACGTTCCATTGGCTGGTGGATCCCGAAAAGCATTTTGACGCCCATCCGGAATGGTTCAGCGAGGTGAACGGAAAACGCATCCGCGAGAAAACGCAGCTCTGCCTCACGAATCCGGACGTGCTCGCGCTCGCGATTTCCAACACGCTGCTCGCCGTGCGCCTCGAACCACACGCGAAGTATTTCGGCGTGGGGCACATGGACTGGAACAACTGGTGTACCTGCGCGAAGTGCCGCGCCATCGACGAAGAGGAGGGTTCGCACATGGGCACGCTTCTCCGCTTCGCGAATGCGATCGCCGAAGCGCTGGAACGCGAGTTCCCGGGGAAATGGGTGGAGACGGTGGCCTACTCATATACGCGTAAGCCACCTAAAAAGACGCGTCCCCGTAAGAACGTGCTTGTATGCGTGGCACCGCTGGACTGTGACTTCTCCCGTCCGCTCGACGACCCCTCCGTTCCTAAGAACCGCGCCTCCCTCGACGATCTTGAGGGATGGCGGCGACTGGGCGCGAAACTGTACCTGTGGCATTACGCGGCTAATTTCGGAAATTACCCCGCGACCTTTCCGAACGCGAAGGCAATGGCGCGGGACATCGCCCTTTTCGCGGACTATGATGTGTCGCAGCTTTTCGTGCAGGGGGCCTACCAGGGACGTCACGGCGGTTTCGCCGAACTGAAGGCGTGGCTCGCGGCCAAGCTCATGTGGAATCCGTACCAACCGCTCGAACCGCTTCTGGACCGGTTCTTCCGCGGTTACTACGGCGCCGCGGCGCCGGCGGCGCGGACGGCCTTCGAACTCGTGTACGCGCTTCCGCGCGATCCGAAGAGGAATCCGCTCACCGCGTTCGAACATCTCGACCCGAAACTCTACACAGAGGAATTTCTGAACAAGTCCGAGGCGCTCTGGCGCAAGGCATCGGAATGCGTTAAGGACGATCCGGTCCGCGCCTACAACGTGCGGGCGGGCGCATTCTCCATTGACTACATGAGATTCATTCGCGAACTCCCGAGGGCGCGCGCGCGGTCGTTCCTCGATTTCGGCGAGATCCCCGACCGAGACGGTTCCGTCCGCCGCTGCCGGAAGCTGGCGCAGTCGCTTGTCGCGCGAATGGACGAATCGACCGCCGGCGGCGAACACATCCGATTCTGCGAAAACACAGCCAGGAACGCCCGCATCGAGGTGTCCGTCCGCGAAGCGGCCCGATTGTCGGCGTGTTCCGCGAAAGACGGCGTCGCCCGCGCCGAAGAAGACCTTCTTCTGTTCCATCCGGACGACGGGCGCTGCGTGATCGTACCGGACGAAACGGCGTCCGGCGGGAAGGCACTACGCGTCAAAGCCCATCCTAACGCCTGGCCGGCGAAACTGCCGTCGGGGTTTGTGGCCGCCAAGCCAGGCACTAAATTGACCGTCCGTCTGCGAATGAAGGGGTTGTCGTCCAATGCGGAAAAAAAGAAACCTTTCCGTGTCGGCATTTACAACAAAGCCCTTGGCGCGTGCGTTGGAAGTGTCGACTTCGATCCGGAGGAATCCGCGTCCGACTGGCAGTGGGTCGAACTCGGCGAATGGGCGCTTTCGCCGAAGAGCTGCCTCTATTTCGTCGCGAGTCCGTCCCGCGACGTGATCGTGGACGTGATCGAATTCCGACGGTGCGGTTCTGTTGTCGCGGGTACGCCGCCGACCTCCGCTTTGCCGACGGATATAGGCGCGTGGGACGCGTCGCCGGTCGATGTGGATGACGATAACGGCGTTTTGCGAGTGCGGCGCGATTCGAAAACGCTCGCGTTCTGTTCCTCCGTGCCCGCCGCGCGCACGTTCGAATATTCCGCCGAAGTGACGCCTACGGCTGCCGATGCCGGTAACGGCTGGTCGATGATGGGTCTCGTCTGCGGCGAAAACGACCGGAATTTCTGGCAGCTGTCGTTCGTGATTAGCCCGCGGGGAAAGGGCGCGCGCCGTTCTTTCGAGTTCGCTGAAATGCGTGACGGCGTCTGGCTCGCGCAGAGCCGTGACAAGCTCGAACCCGCGTGCGCGGATGTCCGCGCCGGCATATGGAAACCCGGCCAGACCTACGTGATGAAGATTACCGCGGCCGAGGATTCCGTTGTCGGCGAGATTCGCGAGAAGGGCGGTAAGCCACTGATACGGTCCGGTTACCGGTTCACCGGTCCGGCGGTGCGCGGCGGGGTTCCCGGGATCCGCCTCGAAGGCGGTTTCGCGGGCACGTTCGCGAACCTTATCCTCACGGGCGCGGAACCCGTTGCCGATCCGGCACCGCGCGTCTGGCCGGTCTACGCGGGTACGGGTTCCGCGAAGGGGTGTACGGCGACCGCGACCGGATTCTTCAGAGTGGCGGAACTGTCCGATCCAGCGACCGTTGTGAATTGGTGGCGGGCGGTGGATCCGCTCGGACGCGTCCTGACGGTCTTCGGCGTGGATCACGTGCGCTACGAGGGTATGGGGTGTCGCACGGCACCGCGCCGCCGGTATCTGGAACACAACAAGTCCGCCTATCCGGACCGCGCCGCCTGGGGGAAGGAGACGCTGGAACGTCTGACCCGGTGGGGGTTCAATCTACTCGGGACGGACGAGGAACCGGCGCTCCGCCGTCGCGGACTCGCACACACGGCGATGCTGAACATGGGCGACGCGCTCGCGCGCCGCGGCGTGCCGTCCGAATGGAGTATCTGTCCGGAAACGGGGCGTCCGTGCTCGGCGCTCCCGAACATGTTCCACCCAGAGTTCGGCGCGTGGTGCGAAAGCGTCGCCCGAAAGAAGTGTGCGCCGGCGAAGGACGATCCTTGGCTCTTCGGATACTTCCTCGACAACGAGCTCGCGTGGCACGGCGGCGGCGAACGCGATCGGCAGACGGGGCTATGGGATCGGGTCCTCGAACTGCCGCTGGACCATTGCGCGCACCAGGCGCTGGTCGTCTACGCCGCGTTGCGTGGGATCTCGGATCTTTCCAGCGCGACGGTCGCAGAGAAGACGGGATTCGTGCGCCTCGCGGCCGAACGCTATTTCGGCGCCTGCGCGGCGGCGGTCCGCGCGTACGATCCGAACCATCTGATCCTCGGCATGCGCTTCGCGGGTATGGACGGCGCGCCGGAGGCGGTGTGGGAAGTCGCGGGTAAACACTGCGATGTCGTTTCCTTCAACGTCTATCCCAAGGTTGATTTCGAGAAGGGCGTCGTTTCCGACTGGAAGAACGTGCCGATCGCCGAATCCTGGGCCGCGCGTCAACGCCTTGTGAAGAAGCCCTTTCTCCTCACGGAGTGGAGTTTTTGCGCGTACGATTCGGGCCTGCCCTGTACGAGCGGGGCGGGACAACGTTTCAAGACGCAGGCGGAACGGTCCCGCGCCGCGGAGATCACCGCGCGCGCCGTCCTTTCGCTGCCGTTCATGATCGGTTACAATTTCTTCATGTGGGTGGACGATCCGCCGGAGGGCTTTTCGCCGACGTCGCCGGAGAATTCGAACTACGGCCTCGTGAACGAGCGGGGCGAGCCCTATCCGATTACGGAGGTCTTAGCGCGGATCCAGAAGGACTCCTGCGTTGTGTGTGCCGGAATCAAGGGAAAGGATTTGAAAGAAAATGAATGACGGGTTCGGGAAAGCCGTTCTCGCCGCCGTGATTCTCGCGTTTGGCGGCGGCGCGGATGCGGCGACGGTGTTCACGCGCGAAAAGGCGGGGCGTATCTGGCAGGACGGGCTCTTCATCGGCAACGGCGCTACGGGCGCTATGGCCTACGCGCCGATGCACCTCGAATGGATGGTAAACCGGAACGATGTTCTGGACACCCGCGTGTTCGCGTGCGAATACGTCCCGCACGCCGAGGTGATGGCGACGGTGAAGACGAACGCCGGACATTCCGTCGCGTTCTTGGGACCGCGTGAACGACCGACGATCAAAGGCGACCCGGACGGCGACCGCCTCACACTTTCCGTATCGGCGGCGGTACTGCGCATTCGTTTCTGGGACGGCGTGGGTTGGTCTATGCCGGCCGTCCCGGCGACGCGCCAGGAGCTCGACACCGAGACGGGCGAGCTCGTCGAAAGGATGACGTCACCCTCCATCACGCCGGAGACGGTTTCCTTCGTCGAACGCGGGCGCGACGTGATGGCCGTGGAAGTCTCCGATCCGAACTACGGCGGACGCGTCGCCGTGGTCGAACTCGCGCGTCCGGAGGACATGCGTCTGAAGGAAAGCGATTTCTCGTGGGACACCGTAGACGGGGTCGTCTCCTTCGCGCAGAAACTCCCGGGCGGCGAAACGTATGCCGTCGCGATGAACGCGCCCGGCACCGTTTCCCTGCGCGAACGCACCGCCGGCGTGAGGGTCACGGGCCGAAATGCGTTTTTTCTCGCCGTGCGCACGACGCGCGACGCGGATGACCCCCGCGCGGCGGCGGTCGCCGCGGTGAAGGCCGCCGAAGAGGACGGTTTCACGAAAGTGCGCGCGGACAACCGCGCGTGGTGGCGGGACTTTTGGGCCAAGGGCGCCAGCGCCTCGTTCACGAGCGAGCCCGTGATCGACACGCAGTGGCATTATTCGCTCTACGCTCTCGCTTCGCAGTTCGGCGCGGCGCCGATGCCGGGGCTGAACGGTCTGACATACGGGCCCCTCGACGGCGGCATGCCCGGCATCGGGTTCCAGTGTTACGTGCACGACCAGAACGTGCAGATCCCGATGATGCCGTTCTTCCCGCTCAACCACGCCGAATTCGTAAGGGTTTTCGTCAAGACCTACACGGATGCGATGCCCGAACTCGAACGTCGCACGAAGGAGGTGTTCGGTGTCGGCGGCGCGTATCTGCCGCTCAACATGAACCACTTCGGCCACGAGCATCCGGTCGCCGACTACCGTTACACGCTCTGCGGCGGCGCTTATTCCGGACTTGTTCTCGCCCAGGCGTGGTGGTACACGCGCGACGAGGCCGTTCTGAAGGAGGTGTATCCGCTTCTCAAGAAGTTCATCCGTTTTTACACGGACACGATGACGAAAGACGAAAAGGGGACGTATCACTTCATCTGGTCCGTGCCGCCCGAAATCTTCACCGGATCCAAGGACGACACCGCTACGGCCGCATGCCTGAAACCGTGCCTCGAAACCGCTGTCGAGGCGGCGACTCGGTTCGGATGCGACGCGGCTGAACGCGCGCTCTGGGAGGACGTGCTCGCGCATTATCCCGCTTTCGCGAAACATTCCGAAGGCGGGTGGTGGTGCGGTCCTGAAATCCCGGACGACCACTACATGTTCGGCGGGCACCTCTTCTATCCGTTCTTCCCATCCGAGGCCGACACGGACCGCGAAACCGCGAAGAGGACGCTCGACTACACCTGGAAGTACGCGGTGGAGATCTCATACGAGACACCCGTTCCGCATCCGGTGCACGATTGGAGCGCGCTTTACACGGGAATGGCTCGGACGCGCCTTTTCGGCGGCGCGGAGGGGTGGAAGGCGCTCACGGATTTCTACGAGGGCTTCGCCAAGCCGAGCGGGCTCTTCTCGCACAATACGATTATCGTGACGGACATCACCCGCGAACAGGCGCGGGCGAACATCGCGAAAGCGCCGCCGCTCGTGCGCCGCAATTTCCACAACAAGATGACCTCGTGGAGCCGACGCGGTCCCGACGATCTGACTTCCAATCCCGACGCCAAGTCGCTGGTCGCGCCAGTGCTTGAGAGCGGAGCGGCGTTTCTCATGCTCTCATCCGAGGCGCTCCTCCAGAGTTGGGGAGGGGAGTTCCGCGCGTTTCCGTCGGTACCGGAAGATTTCACCGGATCGTTCGAGAATTTCCGCACCCGCGACGGAAGGATCGTTTCGGCTAAAATGGAAAACGGCAAGCTTGTCAATTGTTCGATACATTAGGTTGCGCTGGAATCGGGGATGTTAACGCGGAGACGCAAGAGACGCAGCACCGCTGCGTCTAAAGCAGAAACCCCGCAGGATACTGCATGGTGACGCAGTGCAGGGAACCGTGCTGCCTGATCAGCGGGCGACAGTCGATGTCGACAATCTCGCGGTCAGGAAACGCCTGTTGCAGACGGTCGCGCGCAACCGTGTCTTTGGGCGAAGCGTAAGTCGGCATCAGCACCGCGCCGTTGATGATCAGAAAATTGGCGTAGGTGGCGGGCAGGCGCTGGCTATCATCGATCACGCAGTCAGCCATCGGTAACGCGATCAGCGCATAAGGATGTCCGTCCAATGCGCGGAAGGCCCGCAACTCGGCCTCCATCATTTTCAAAGACTCGTAGTGTTCGTCAGCCTGGTCATCGCATGACACATAGGCGATCGTGTTCGGAGTGCAGAAACGCGCCAGGACATCGACATGGCTGTCGGTGTCATCGCCGGCCAGATAACCGTGCTGTAACCACAACACCCTTTTTGCGCCTAAAGCCTGCTTTAAAACTTCGTCCATTTCCTCTTTAGTATAATGGTCGTTGCGGTTCGGCGAAAGCAGGCAGGTCTTGGTGGTCAGGATCGCGCCTTGTCCGTCGGACTCGATGCTGCCGCCTTCCAACACGAGGTGCAGCATGTTGCGGTAACGCACTTCATCCGCGAAAACTTTCCGCTGCACCAGCTTTCGCGTGATCTGGTTGTCGAGGTTCGCCGCGAACTTCATGCCCCAGCCGTTGAAAGCGAAATCAAACAGCGCTGGCTTGCCGTCGACGAAAACACTGATCCCGGCATGATCGCGCGCCCACGTGTCGTTCGAGGATATAGCGCACAAACAGAGGTTTTCGCGGTTCGCGTCAGCGCCAAGCTGGCCGAACGCCTCATCAACATCACGGCAGACGACCAAAAGCCTTTCACGCGCGGCGATCTCTCGGGCGATAGCTACAAAGCAGGGCGTCACCTCGTCGAGCATTTCGCGCCAGTCCGTGTCCGCGTGCGGCCAGGTGAGCTGCACGCCGCTCTGCTCCTCCCACTCGGCCGGCAAACGTATATTGGCAGACATTTTCATTATAATTCACAATGTAATTATTTATCGCCGCCCTCATTCGCCCACGCCGTATAACCGTTGCTCACCAGCCATTCGGTGGCACCGACATGTCCCTGCCGCGCAGCCTGTTTGCATAACTCCACGGCACTTATATGACTGAGCTTTACACCTTTACCGTATTCATGCAACAGCGCCAGATTGTAGGCTGCGTCCGGCAAGCCCTTGGCGTGGGCCTTGGCGAACCACTCAGCCGCCTGCCCGTGATCCTGCGGCACACCCTCCCCCCGCACATAAAGCATCCCCAGATTGTTCTGGGCCTCGGGCATGCCCGCCTCTGCCGCGCGCCGGTAAAAATGCTCGGCTTTGGCGTAATCCTTGTCCACAAACTTGCCGCGGTAATACATGTGGCCCAAGGCGTTCCAGGCGTGAGGATTATCCTGCTCCGCCGCTTTGCTGTACCAACGGAAGGCGCGCTCTGCATCCTGCGGCACCCCGCGACCCTGCTCATACATCTGGCCGATATAATACTGCGCCGTGGCGTGTTTGTGTTCTGCCGCCTTCGCGAACCAGGCCATAGCCTTGAGGTGATCCTGCTTCACCCCCAGCCCGTCACGGTATAGCACACCGATATGTACCTGCGCCTCGACATGACCCTGACCGGCGGCCCGCGCATACCAGAGACCCGCCTTGCGGATGTCGCGCGGCACCCCCATGCCGCGCGCAAGCATGAACCCGTAGTTGAACTGCCCGTCGGGATTACCCCTTTCCGCCGAACAACGGTACCAGCGCGCGGCTTTCTCCAAATCCCGCTCCACACCGCGCCCCTCCTGATAGAACCACCCAAGGTTGTTCATCGCGTTGGAATGGCCCTTGCCGGCCGCGCGCGTGTAAAGGTGCAGCGCCATGCCATCATCCCGAGGCACACCGTGGCCGTGCGCATACATGGTGGCCAAGTTGTATTCGCCGTTGCTGTCGCCCAGCATCGTGGCCCGCCGGAAATAGCCGCTCGCCTGTTCGAAGTCCTGCGGCAGGCCAGCTCCGAGATAGTAGAGCAACCCGAGACTGTTCAAGGCCAGTGGCTGGTTCTGGCTGGCCGCCTGTTCGAACCAGTCGCGCGCGTCCTCCGGTCGCTGCATGTAGGTCTGGCAATCCAGCCCCAGCAGGTACTGCGCCAGCGCATTGCCCTCTTCGGCGTGTTTGAGAATCAGCGGACGCCCTTCCGAGAGATAACGCGCGCGCGTCTTTTCCGGCAGCTCGCACAAAGGCTCTTGTCCGGAATAAACCGCAAGCAGAAACCGGAAGAAGGGTTGCCCGGCCTCGGCCAGTGCTCTGACTCGCTGCGCCGCGGCAAAAAACTCGTCAACACTGCCTGCCGCACGCGAATTGATAAAGCGCTCCACCGAAGCCTTGACCTGTCCCGGGGATTCCTCGGACCGCAAAACGCAAAACACATGCAGGCACAATATGACCAGAAGCGTCAACCTCATGCGCGATAATCCCTGACTATTTGAATTTGACGAAGGAAGGCTGCCGTCTGTCGCGCAGCGGGTCGAATAGTATGGCATCGGAAACCGGCGTGGAGGAACCCAGCACCTTCACGTTTTTGCTGCGCCAACCCTTGCGGCGCGCATAGACGGTCATCTGGTGGCCGCGCGTCCAAAACAGCAACAGTGCGTCCGCGACCTGAGCCAGGCCATACAGCAGCGTCACCCATATGCTTCCCGGCCTGTGGCCGCCTGACCACCGGCGGTGGTAAACCCACTGGCGCACAAGCTGCACCCAGAAACGGCAGGAATAACGGAATCCCAGCACGTCGAATCCGTCTTTAAGCAAGCGGAAGATATCCGCCTCGCTATAACTCGCCCCGGCACCTGCGACCAGACGCTGACGGTTAAACATGGCCGCCAGACCGAATCTTTTTCGGTATTCTGCCGTCAGCATAAAAATCCCGCCGGTTTTAAGCACACGGTGGCACTCCCTGACCGTGTTTTCAGTCATATCGCCTCCGGTCAACATGCCATGAGCCAAAACAACGACATCGAACTGCTTATCCTCAAAAGGAAGTTCGCCAGCCGCGCCCGAACATAAAACCCGGTCTTCCCCCAGCACCGTGGCCACCAGATTGCGGCGCTGCACAGTGGGCTCGACACTGACCCAATAGCCGCCGCGTTGGCTGAAAAGTTGACTGACACCCGCGTGAGTGAAGCCGATGTCAAGCCCCACTCTGACCCGCTGCTCGGATGCCTGCATGAAATGCAACACCGCATTGACCTCGCGCCGCAACGGCAAGGAATGGATGATTTCACGCCTGGATTGTCTGTTAGAGGGTTTACGCATGAAAAAGTCCAATTTCACTTGAACTTTATCACGTCCGTGCCTCTGGTGTCAAATTATAGTCGGTCGGCAACACACTCGTATTTGGCAATGGCATCGCGGATGCACTCCATCACCGCACGCGAGGAGATCGTCGCGGCGGTGATGGCATCCACATCTCCGCCGTCTTTTTTTACGCGCCAGTCGGTGCCGACCGGCCGGCCCAGCAGAGGCCTGCGGAAGGCGTCGGACTCCATCTTGGTGCCCAGACCCGGGGTCTCGCTGGCAACCAGCTTCTGATAATTCACCAGTTTGCCGTCAGCGCTGATGCCGACCATCAGCACGATCTCGCCGCCATAGCCGTTATTCGAGCGGCCTTCCAACGCCACGCCCGCCGGCGCGCCGTCCTTGGCGGCCACAAACAGAACAACACCGCCAATCTCACGTTTCTCCGGCGTCGAGACACCTGCGGGCATGACTCCGGCGGCCGCGTTGGCGGTTCGCAGCTCTAAAGCTGCCGCGATCGGGTCTTTGGTCTTGCTGTAAACCGTAGCCAATAGCGCCGAGCTGACAGCGCAGATTATTGTCAGTACAAAAATAAGTTTAATTGTGTCTTTCATGTCTTTTTGGTTTCCAAAAATCAAGCAGGTGCTCAAAAATTACCCTTAGCAGATTCTTCTCTTTTACCGCTTACCGTTTACCTATCCCTTATTTCACTCTTCACTGTTCTATGTTTCTGTCATTTTGCGCCGAAGACGCGGTTGCGGGTGGCGCGGTTGATCAGCGGCGTGAAGGCGTTCATGATAAGAATCGCGAAACTGACCCCCTCGGGATAGGCGCCGCTCTTGACCGTGCGGATCAGCATGGTGATGATGCCGCAGCCGATGCCGAACACCAGCATGCCTCGCCGCGTGACCGGCGTGGTAACCATGTCCGTCGCCATGAAGAACGCGCCGAGCATCAGCCCGCCGGAGAGCAGGTGCACCAACGGCGGCAGCGCCGTGGCCGGCGCGGCCAGACGCAATACCGCCGCGTAAACCAGCACGGTTAGAAGATAAGCCACCGGGATATGCCAGGTGATGACCTTGCGCACTAGCAGATAGGTCGCGCCAATCAGCAGTGCCAAGGCCGAGGTCTCGCCGATGCAGCCGTTGACATTGCCCAAAAAGAAATCCTGCAGCAGTGAAAGGTCAAAATCAAACAGCGGAAGCCCTTTGCCGGCCTTGAGGGCTTCTTTCGCATAACCCAACGGAGTGGCAAAAGTGGCTGCGTCAACCACCGTCTCCGTGGCTTTGGTGGCGGCGGCGGCGGAAGCATACCGCACCTTCTGTAGCCACTCCGACGCGCTCCATGTGGTCATCGCTCCGGTGAAGGAGATCAGCATGAACGCGCGGCCGGCCAACGCAGGATTGAAGGGATTGTAGCCCAGCCCGCCAAAAACCTGCTTGGCCACCACAATCGCGAAGAGCGAACCGGCCACAGCCATCCATGTCGGCAAAGCCGGTGGCAGGTTAAAGGCCAACAACAAGCCCGTGACCGCCGCACTGAAATCGGAGAGCGAGTTGGCGCGCCGCATGGCTTTGCGGCTGCCCCACTCGGCCAACAGGCAGGTGGCCACACATACAGCGATCAAGCGCAAAGCATCCCACCGGAAAAACCATAGCGAGGCTGCCAAGGCCGGCATGAGCGCGATCACCACGTCCAGCATGATGCGCTCCACCGACGCGCCGGAATGCGTGTGAGGCGATGAGCTGATGATGTACAGGTCTTTAGATTCTTCAGGTTTCATATTGGTGTTCATTCGTGGTTACTTACCCGCGCCTGGCAGCCGCGCGTCTGGCCATCACCACCGCCTTGCCGCGCCGCATGTGGTGCACCAGCGGACGCCGCGCGGGACAGACGAACGCGCATGAGCCGCACTCGATGCAATCCATGAGCGCAACACCCTCCGCGCCCTCGATATCGTCGGCTTCAATAAACTGGCTCAATTCCGCAGGCGCCAAGCGCATCGGACAGGCATCCACACAACGTCCGCAGGAGATGCAGGCCTGCGATGTGAAGCCGGTGATCTGGCTGGCCGAAAGCAGCAGCAGCCCCGAGGCGGTCTTGCCGGTCGGCACATCAAGCGAGCTGACCGTAAACCCCATCATCGGACCGCCGGAGATGACTTTTGCGGCCTTGCCTTTGACGCCGCCGCAGGCGGCTACGAGTTCAGAGTACAGCGTCCCGTACGGAGCCAACAGGTTCGAGGGCCGCTCCACGGCGTCACCGGTGACAGAAATTACGCGCCGCGTCAGCGGCTCCCCGAGCAGTATCGCCTCATATACCGCAAAAGCCGTGCTGATGTTCTCAACCACGCAGCCGACATCCATCGGCAACCCGCCGCGCGGAACCTCGCGCCCGGTCACGGAGTATATCTGCTGTTTTTCCGAACCCTGCGGATAACTGGTCTTGAGCACGGTCACCGCCACGTCCCCGTCCATATCAGCAAACGCTTTTCCCATGGCGGCGATGGCATCCGGCTTGTTGTCCTCAATAGCCACACGCAAACTCTTAGCCCCCAGAATGTGCCAGATGATCTCCGCGCCGTCACGTATCTCACGGGCGCGCTCGACCATCATGCGGTGGTCAGCGGTCAGGTAGGGCTCGCACTCGGCGCCGTTGAGGATCACTGTATCGATCGGCTTGTCAGACGGCGGCGAAAGCTTTACACGCGTGGGAAAACCCGCGCCGCCCATGCCGACCACTCCGGCCTCGCCGATACGTGCCACCAGCTCTTTGCGGTCAACGCTGCGCCACTCCGTCAACGCAGGCATGGTCTGGCGCTCTGCAGAATCGTCGGTCTCAATCACCACTGCCGCGCAGACGCGCCCCGAGGCCGAAACAGTATTTTCTATGGCGGCGATCTTGCCGCCGGTCGGCGCGTGTACCGCCGCCGATATAAAGCCGTTCTGCTCGCCGATCAGTTGACCGGCCTTGACCATGTCGCCGACCTTGACCACAGGTTTGGCCGGTGCGCCCAGATGCTGTGACATAGGCACAACAAGACGCGCCGGGGTCGGCAGCTCGCGGATGGCCGCGCCGGCGGCAAGCTCTTTGTGATAGGCGGGATGGATGCCGCCGCGGAACATGTATGGTGATCGGATAGTGGTCATTGGTAAAAAAAGTTGTGTGGTTATGACGCGGCAGCCGCTTCAGATGCCGCCGTGCTGTCCTTGCATACGCAGTGTCCGGGGCACTTGGCGATGACCTCTTCATTGGTCAGGTGTCTGGTGTAGTCCACAACGGCCAGAAAGCCGTCCATGACGATCGAGCCCTCGTCAGCGAACTTGGTGCATATGCGACAGCCGATGCAACCGGTGCCGCAGACCTTCTTGACCGCCGGGCCCTTGTCCCTGGAACTGCAGAGGACATGTATCTCGGCAGATGCCGGCACCAGCTTGATGAGCTTGCGCGGGCAAACATCGACGCACTTGCCGCAAGCGATGCAGCGGGACTTATCGACTTTGGCGATGCCGTTGACAATGGCAATAGCGTTGACCGGACAGACACGGGCACAGCTTCCGTAACCCAGACAGCCGTATGCGCAGCCCTTATCGCCGCCGGAAACGGCTTGCGCCGCGGCACAGTCCGTGATGCCGTTGTAGGTGGCGCAGCGCACGGCCTTGGTGTCGTCGCCGCAGCACAGCACGATCGCCACGCGCTTCTCAAGCGTACCGGCGGCACGACCCAAAAAAGCGGCGATGGCTGCCGCGCACTCGGGGCCTCCCGGTGCGCAGAGCGTGAGGTCCACATGCTCGTTTACAATCTTGCGGGCATAGTCGGCGCACCCCGCGTAACCACATCCGCCGCAGTTAATTCCCGGCAGCTTCTCGGTCACTTCGGCAATGCGCGGGTCTTCTTTTACGCTAAGATATTTTTCAGCCACAGCCAGCGCCGCCGCGCTCACGAGGCCGATGCCGCCGATACAAAGGGTTGATGTTACGATTAGATCCATGTAAAGAATTAGGAGTTGGGAGTTGGGAGTTGAGCGTGAAGAATCGAGTGTCCTGCGTCTGGTGTCCCGAGTCCGGCTTCCTGATGATTGCGGCCACGCAGAGGCCGCAATGACGAGGGTAAAAAAATAGGATACACGATCAGATCTTCCAAACGTTGATACGAACTCATTTGTTGTTCCAGCTTTCTAAATCCTGGCTCCTGAACCCTTAAACCCTTGAACCAGCGCCGTAAGGCGCGTTTGAACCTTTGAACCCTAGCTCCTGGCTCCTACTTGACCAGTCCGCTGAAACCCATGAAGGCCAGGCTCAACAGACCGGCGGTCACCAGCGAGATAGCCACGCCGCGAAAACAGCGCGGCGGGTCGGCACGGTCGATCTTTTCGCGCAAACCGGTGAAAATCAACAGCGCCAGCGCGAACCCCAGCGCCGCCGAAAAGCCGAAGATTATGGATTTGAAGAAGCCGAAACCGTCCTTCATGTTCAAGACCGCCACGCCCAAGACCGCGCAGTTGGTGGTGATCAGCGGCAGGAAGATGCCCAAGGCGGCGTGCAGCGGCGGCGCGAAGCGCTTCATCACGATGTCAATGAGCTGCACCAGCGCGGCGATAACAAGGATGAAGGTCAGCGTCTGCAGGAACTTGTCCAGCCCGAAAGGCTCCAGCAGGAACTTCTGCAGGCACCAGGTCACAGCCGAGGCCATGGTCATCACGAACATCACAGCCCCGGACATGCCCAGCGCGGTGCTGATTTTCTTCGAGACGCCCAGAAAAGGACAGATGCCCAGAAAACGGCTCAACACGAAATTGTTGACCAGCACAGCACTGACGACCAGAAGCAAGTATTCCATGACTAAAAACCTGATTCTCGTTAAAAATCGCGGCAATTATACAACATGTTTGCCGCCGCTTCAAGAATGGCTTACTCCGGCAAATCCACCTGGACACGGTAGAAGCGCCTGCCCGCCGGGTTCTGGCTGTCGCTTATGGCGTCGCCCTCGCCCTCGCCCGGACGCGGCGCCTCGCCGACATCGTGCCACACCCCAGAGGCAAGGTCTTCAGTGTACCGCAGCCTGTAGACACGCTGCGTCGAGGACGGCTCGAAGCCCACGCTCACAGGCGGGCCATGATCAATCCCAGTGGCCTTGAACACCGAGGCGGGGTCGTTGGGATCGGTGTCGGCCACATACTCCTGCCAAAGGGTGGTGTCCTTGCCGGGCGCGACGCGGTTGTCCAGATCCTCCCACGTCTCGCCGGGTGCGGGTTCGAAACCATGCTCCGCATACCACTGGTCAGCCGGACGCTGCGGGGCGTTAAGGAGCCCGTAAAGCTCAAACTCGGCCAGTTCCCAATAGATCGAGCTGTAACCACTAACTATCACCAGACGCGCACGTTCCGCCACAACGCCGCCCAAATCAAACTCCTGGGCCTCTGTGGTCTTGACCAGATTGCCCTCCGTCACCTTTTGCCACTGGCCGCCGGACGGCATGATCCAGATCTCGAAACCTTTGCTGGCGTAAGTGCCGGAGACGTTGACCAGTGTGACAGCATTCAGCGTCGCACTCAGGCCTTCAGCGAAGGAGTACTCGAAGGTCTGCTGTCCGGGAATGATTTTGCTCCGCCAAATGGCGGAAGCGCTGCCGTCCGTCAGGTTGGCCGCTTTGTATGTCGTGGTGCTGTATTGCGAGGTGAAACTCTCGAGGGTGCCGCCGTTGGCTGGCAGCGCCAGATTGACCGGATCCACCGGGACTGTGTAGTCCGTCAGCGTGTCGCCCTGCCCCGCCGGCACGGCGCTGCGGTTGCCCGCGTTGTCCTCGGCCACCAGCCCGAAGGCGTAGCTTCCGGCAGCAGACGGCTGGAACGTGAAGCCGCCGTCGCCGGATTCAGAGCGCAGACCGCTGTCCTGCCAGGCGCCGCCGTCAAGGCTGTACCAAAGCTCAACCTGCCGGAGACCGCTGCCGTTGTCGGAAACGCCCGTGAACGTCACTTCGACTGCGCCGCCATCCTGCAGCGCTGGCGAAGATGCCGCGCCCGCCTCCGGCGCGGTGTTGTCCACCACATAGACCGCCTCGCCCGAGGCCTCGTTGGGCGTGCTTTCGGCATCCTCGCAGACGGCTGCCGCCACGCTGGCGGCGATCTCGCCGTCGCCGCTGACACCGGTCACGTCAAAGGTGTATGCGGCTCCGCCGCCCGTGAAGTTGCCGACCGTGCCGACGGCCGTGCCGGTCGTGCGCAGCGTGATGTCGCCTTGCCCGAAGCCGTTGACGGCACGCGTGAAATTCACAGCAAACCCCAAAGTTTCCGCGTTGGTCGGGTTCGCGCCAGAGCGCGTGACCACGCATTCCAGCGGCGGGGTGACAATTTCACCATAAAGCTCGAACTCACCCAGATCGCGGTAGATTGAGTTGTAGCCGCTGGTCACCACCAGCCGAACACGCTCGGCCAGCGGGTTATCGGCAAACAAGAAGGACTGCGGCTGAACGCTTTTGGCCAGTTCGCCCTCCAGTGCCTTCTGCCACTGCCCGCCGACCGGCAGAACCCATATCTCGAACCCCTTGCTCGCATACGTGCCGGAAACGTTGACCAGCGTGACGGCGTTCAGCGTCGCGCTCAGGCCTTCAGCGAAGGAGTACTCGAAGGTCTGCTGTCCGGGAATGATTTTGCTCCGCCAAATGGCGGAAGCGCTGCCGTCCGTCAGGTTGGCCGCCATGTAGGTCGTGGTGTTATATTCCGAGGTGAAGCTCTCGAGGATGCCGCCGTTCACGGGCAGCACAAGGTTCATGCCTAGATACACCCAAGCCGCGTAGAGCGTGTGGTTGGACACCGCGGTGACCGCAGTAGCCGTAGTCACCTGCGCCCCGGTGCCGCCCGCGCCGGTCCACCAGCCGCCGAAGGAGTGCCAAGTGCGCGTCGGGGTTGGCAAGTCACCGTAAGCCGAGCCGTAAGTCACGGTCTTTGTCGCTGGATCAACCGTACCGCCCTGCGCATCGAAGGTCACGGTGTACTGGTTGGCGCTGAAGTTGGCTGTCAGAGTGCGATTGCCGGTGACCGTGAACGTGTAACTCGCGGATGTGCTGACAACAGTCGCGCCCTCGCTCCAGTTTGCGAAGCTGTATCCGCTGTTGGCCGTGGCCGTTACTGTGCACTGGCTGCCGGACGTATACGATCCGCCTCCGCCGGTCACCCCGCCTGCGGACGGAATCGGCTCGGTCGTGATCGTGTAATTCGGGACTATGTAGCTGGCCAGCAGAGTCACTCCAGAATAAGCGTTATACCCGTGCAACATGATGTACCAGTCCCCGGCAGTCGGATTGGAGACCGTCACCGTCTCGTTGTTGCCGAATAGGTAAGGCCGGTAGTCGTAGGCTGAAGTTGTGGCGGGCGCGCCGTGTTTGACATACAGGTCGCAATCGCCGCTGCCGCCCGAGATGGCTATCTGCAGACTGGTCGCCCCCGCCGGCACGGTAATTTTGTACTGCTTGTCTGTAGAATCCTCTGCACCGGCAATATTCGCGACCGCGACCCCGTTCTGAAGGTCAACAACCTCGGGATTACCACTACCATCATGTGCTACCTGTATATCGTAATTGGCGGCATGTCCCGAGCGGGAAAATTTTTCCGTGACGCGGATATAGACCGTATCGGTCGCGCTGCAATCCCAGATGATTAGCGACGCGCCGGTCTCGTCACCGCTGTCGTCATCCTGTGTCAGCATAGTAGTCCCGTTACTAGCATACAGTTGAAGCACCGTGTCACAGAGCGCTCCCAGATTCTTTGTAACGATGGTGTATTCCCTGTCGGCCACCGCATTCAGCTTGATCCAATCCGCGTCACCAGAATAGCTGAAGTTGTGGGTCTGCCTGAACTCATAAATGTGGTCCGGCTCGATCGTCACCGCGGTTGCCGACGTGTTGTCACCTATATCCTCATAGTGATCAACCGGCGTGCCGCCCGGCACAATCGTATCCATGTCGAGATTACCCCAAGTCGAGGAAAAGAAATTGACATACTCGCTCTGCGTGCCCCCGGTATTGCGGTGAATGTAAATCGTGCTGTCAACCGTGTTAGCCATTGTCTTGTAACCCATGACCGGTATTTGGTGCGACCCGCCAAAATAGGTTCCCCATGATCCGACGCTTAACGGGCGACCGGCATCAATCTCGCCTTTGATCGTGTTCAACAAAGTAGTCTTGCCGGAGGTCGTGCTGGACGGCCCGTGATAATTCACGGTAAACGACAGCCCGTTGTTGTCGTTGGCGAACTCCGCGAGCATGGCAGCCTCGTCCCCTCTGCCCAGCCCGTAATATTGGTGCGCCAGCCATTCAATCACGCTCTTCACGTCAGCCTGGTCGTGACCAGGCGCAACGGGCAGCGAGGGCTCGCGCAGCGGCGCCGTGCCGTTGTCCACCAGGTTCCAGTACTTCACGCCGTTATAAGCGTTGCGATCCCAATAGGCGAAAATGTCCGCGTTGGCCGAGGCCCAGCAGAGGCCGTCTGAAGCGTCAGGATAATACATGTCAGGATCATTCAGATAAAGCGGCAGTGAAGGCAGTGCATCCAACGCGCCGGGAATGTAGTTTTCTGCGGCGGCTGCATACTGGCTGGCCATGCCTAAGACTGCCAGCATGAGCGGCAACAGCCAAGCGGCGGCTCTTTTTCCGAAGACGGTCCGAGAGAGAAGCGGGGATTGCATAATCACGGTTGCGCCCCTACCTTCGTCTGCTTGCGGAAGGGAGCCCAAGCCTCTCGGCACATGCGCTCAAGCTCAGGGTCGTTATCGGTCGCCTTGCGTTTTGCGTTCGCGCGCGACGCGGCCTCTGCCAGCGGCAGGGTCTTGCCCGTGCGCATATCGACCACCAGTGCCTCCCTGCCGCCGTCCTCGTCTTCGCACACGAAGGCCTCATCGAACATACCCAGCATCAGGTGGCGGCGCACGCGCCAGCGACCTTGGCCATGCTTGCGCACGGCCAGCGCCTCGGCATCGCGTTCTTTGACCAACTGCGGCGGCAGACCCAGAAAACAGCGTATCACCGGAGGTTCTGTGTCGTCGGCGCTGATGACGACGGTAGCGTAGCGCTCCGCGCCGTAAAGTTCAGGGTTGTTGCCATTGGAGCCTTTCCCCGCTTTGCCGAGTCTGGCGCGGCGTTCAGCCACGAATTCGGCTGGGGTTGCTGGAGGGCTGCGGCGCGCTGGACCGCTACCGCGTCCTCGGCGGGCGCACGCT
>CAZKZI010000048.1:0-19694 GCA_964557205.1 uncultured Lentisphaeraceae bacterium | reverse complement strand
AATGTCGGTCACCAGGCCGGTTCGTACGGACAACTGACTTTGAGCGCGAGCGACGCTGTCACGCCAACCTTTTCGATCGGCCGCGAGTCCGATGCGACGGGCACTGTCACATTGGCCAGCGGCACGATCACAGCCTCAAGCGTATACTCCGGTTATAACGGCAACGGCGTGTTCAGTAATCTGGCGGGTACAGTCCAGGCTGATACGCTGGGCGTATCCTATAACTCAAGTTCTGCCCAGGGCTACATGTACTGCGGTCCGGGATCAACGACAGATGTCTCCTTTGTCCTTCAGGTCGGCCGCTATGGCAACGGCACGGTTGACTGTTACGGCTCAATGAAGATTCCACACGCCTCCCAGGGGCTGTATATCGGCAACATAGGGGAATCAGAGGGCACCTTCAACCTGTATCCCGGTGCATATCTTAATGTGTGTAACAGGATTGTTCTGGGCTACACGACTGGCAGCGGCACCTTCAACCAATACGGAGGTGACGCGGTTGTTGGCGTTTATTTTTACATCGGCGGAATTAACGGGAATACGACGGCTACAAGCTACTGCAATCTCTACGGCGGGACACTCACGGTCTCCAACATGGTCTACGTCGGTCGCAATAGTGGCAACACAGGTGAACTTACCGTGTCGGGAGGGCATGCTATCTTTTGGGAGAAACAATTTGGATTGACGGTTGGCACCTATGCCGGTTCCACCGGCACGGTCTACCTTGTGGATGGAATTCTGGCTGTAGGATTGATGCGAGATGTCTCGGGATACAGCCAGTTTTTCTTCGATGGCGGCATACTTGAGGCGCTTTCTTCCAGTACCAAATTTATGACTGGTCTTAATAAATGCGAAGTTCGTGCAGGCGGCGCGAAGATTGATACCAGCGGTGATGATATCACGATTGCCCAATCCATCGCGCATGACTCGCGTGGCCTTGAACCTGCAAAGGACGGCGGTCTGACCAAGCTCGGCGCGGGAACGCTGACCATGACCGGCACGCTCGGTTTCACCGGCGATCTGGGAGCCAACGGCGGCACGCTCGATCTCTCCGCCACCTCCTACGCCCTGCCTTCCGGCAGTGGCCTCTGGGGCAACGGAACGCTGGTGCCGCCTTCCGGCGGATTCAGCATACCTGCCGATAGCTGGGTCACGCCCGGCGATACTAACGGCGTCGGCACACTCACCGTCACCGGCAACCTAACGCTCAACGGCGAGATTCGCGCCCGCATCAGCCCCGACGGCACGGAGTGCGGCACACTGGCCGTTGACGGAACGCTCTTGTTCCCCGAAGGCAGCGAGCTGGTCATCGAAAACCCGGAGGATATGTTGAAAAACGAGAACTACACCTTTGTCACGGCATCTTCCCTCAGCGGACAACCGACGGTTTCCAACCTGCCGCAGTTGTGGTCGCTTAAGGTCTCCCCCACCCAAATCCGCGCGGTTTACATCTCCGGCACAATGATATCAGTGAGATAGCCAGCAAGATGATCAAAAAGGCAACCACAACGAACAATAACATCTCGATCATACGTACAGCAGCCATCGCACTGATCGTCTCGCTGGCAGGCTCCGTTGCCGCGCTTGAAACACCTGAACTCTGGCTGCACCCTCAGGCGCGGCAGTTGCCGCCGTCCAAAGAACAGCGGATGCCTATGGTCGTTTTGAGCGATGGCAGCCTGCTGCGTGTCGTAAAGCAAGGCAGCCAGATTTCAACCGACGACGGGGCGACATGGTCAAACCCGACACCGCTCTACGCCGGGCCGCCTCCAGGCCGGCACACCGGCGGCGGGGTGCTTTTTAAGACAAAAAAAGGCACCATCATTTTAGTGTACCACGATCCGGACAGCCGTGTGTTCAAATGGGATCGCAAGACCGGAGAGATCTCCGACGACACGCGTAACGATGTCTGGGTAATTCGCAGTACGGACAATGGCACAACCTGGACTGATCGCCAGCACATTTCTCGCCTTCACGAAGAATCTCCCTATTGCCTTTCCTTGATCCAGATGGCGCAACTGGATGACGGATCTATCGTTGTTCCCTTGCAGCCCCGGCGACGCGATCCTAACCACAACGTCATCACCTCGGTTACCTCACGAGACGAGGGGCAAACCTGGAAGCGGAGCGAAACTGTTCTGGACATCGGTGGCGGCGGGCTCCACGACGGCCTGTTGGAGCCGGCCATCATCGGCCTGCGCGACGGCCGCGCGTACATGCTGATACGCACCAATCTGGATTGGCTTTACGAGTCGTATTCAGACAATGGCGGCATGACCTGGTCGACACCGAAGCCCTCATCCCTGGATGCCTCCAGTGCGCCAGCGTTCCTGCTGCGTCTGACCAGCGGACGGGTTATGCTGGTGTGGAACCGCGTAGCGCCGAGCAACGGCTCCCGGCCTCCGCGCAAACAAGGACTCGCCTGGTCGCGCGAACCAGCAAGCTGGCACCGCTCAGAGCTGTCCGTCACTTTCTCCAGTGACGACTGCAAAACGTGGAGCAACCCGGTCGTGATCGCAAAACATGCAGGCCGGGCACTAGCCTACCCTTACGCGCTGGAGCGCCGTCCTGGATTCATTTGGATTGTCACCCGCTATGGCGAGCGCATACAGATCGAGATCCCTGAATCCGCGTTTTGCCCATAACCACACAACTCCGGGAAAAATCATCCAACCATGAAAATCATACCCCTCCTTTCGCTCCTCTCACTTGCGGCGCTCGCCGATCAACCCTTTGGCCCGTTTCTTGATCTCTCCTCCAAAACCAACCGCCACGTGGTCATCGCGGCCGGCACGCCGGAAATCTATCAGGGCCACGCCACCACCGTGCTGCTGGCGGACGGCAAGACGCTCTTCGCCGTCTGGACGCTCGGCCACGGCGGCTTCTGCGGCCCGGCAGCCATGAGCCGCGACGCCGGCCGCACCTGGCAACGCGTCGACGACCGTTTCCCCGCCGAATACAAGACATGGAAAAACTGCCCTGCCATCTACCGCATGACTGACCCCAAAGGCAAAGAGCGTCTCTGGGTTTTCGCCTGCGGCAAGCCCGGCACACCGGCTGAGGGCGTGACTGCAATCACGCGCGTAATGAGCGAAGACAACGGGGCCACATGGCGCGTAATGCCGCCGATCCCCGTCACGACCTCGGTGATGCCGATCTGCTCCATCCTGCGCCTCGACGACGGTTCATACATTGCCCAGTATAACGGCCGCTGGGCCAACCTCAAACCGAAGTGGAACCGGGTGTTTCAAATCGCCTCGCAGGACGGCGGGCTGACCTGGAGCACGCCGCACGTCGTTGCGCAGCATACCGAAATGAACCTCGGCGAGCCCTTCCTGCTCCGTTCGCCTGACGGCAGCGAAATCTGCGCGATTCTCCGGGACAATGCCAAAAACGCCCTTAGCAAACTCATCTTCAGCCGCGATGAAGGCCAGACGTGGAGCGCACCGGAAAATGCATCCTGGGGCATCACCGGACACCGCCACAACGGCGTCTGCCTGAAGGACGGGCGCTGGGTCATCGCCTTTCGGGACATGGCTGCAAAAAGTCCCACCGGAGGAGATTTCGTCGCGTGGGTCGGCACGTATAACGACATCAAAAACAAACTGCCCGGCCAGCGTATCAAGCTGCTCAACAGCTTTGCCGGCTGGGATTGCGGATATGCGGCTCTGGCTCTGCTGCCGGACGAGACGATCCTCGCCACCACCTATATAAAGTATTGGGACGACGCGCGCAAACACTCGGTCGTCGGCGTGTTCATCAAACCGGGCGACCTTAAAAACTGATTACTCATTCGAATGAATCGCGCGAATCGAATCAATCGATTCAATCGACTCCTTCGATTCCCTCGAAAAAACTATGTACTATTCTCGCCAGCTAACCGTTCTCCCTCCCTATGATCTTGTCGTCTGCGGCGCGGGTCCGGCCGGCTGCGCCTCCGCTCTGGCGGCGCGGCGTTCCGGTCTGAACGTGCTGCTTTTAGAGGGCCAGTCGCAGCCCGGCGGCATGGCCACCTCGGGCTTGGTCTCGCACTGGCTGGGCGGACGCACACAGTTCGGCGACTGGGTGGTCGGCGGCATTTTCCGCGAGCTGACGCAAGAGTCCACCAACTGCGGCTGCGCGGTCATGCCGAAAATGCCGCCAGACCGGACGTATCAGCCCCATGGCTGGCTGCCCTGGTTCATCCACGGCATTCCCGTCGACCCGTTCGCAATGGCTATGTTTCTGGACAAAAAACTATTCGATGAAAAAATCACGCTGCTTTACGAAACGCGCGTCATCGATGCTGTCGTGCAGAACAGCCTGATCACGCACGTCATCATCCAGAATAAAAACGGCCTTCAAGCCGTTCCCGCCAAAATGGTGATCGACGCCACCGGCGACGCGGATGTGGCCGAAATGAGCGGTTGCGACGTGATCGCTGGACGCGAAGAGGACGGGTTGATGACCCCCGCCTCGCTGACCTTTCACCTTTACGGCGTGGATCATCAGAAACTCTCCGCAGAGATCGAGCGCACAAAAAGCCCGAAGTTTCGTGAAAAGATCGACGCATTAAGGCGGCAGGGAGTCTGGCCATTCCCCTATGACATCTTCATCTCAGTCAAACTTGTACAGGAAGATGTCGCCATGATCAACACCATGCGTTTGCCTTGCGTGAACGGAATCGACGCCTCTTCGCGTACGCATGCCCTGGTCGAAGGACGGCAGGAAGCCTATGCGCTGCTCGATATTTTTCGGCGATACTTCCCCGGCTTCGAACAAGCCGAGATGAAGTGTGTCGCGCCCTTGCTGGGCATCCGTGAAACCCGCCGCATCCGGGCTGAATTCTGTTTGCGCGTCAAAGATCTGGCGGAACCCCGGGATTTTGACGACACTATCGGTTTCAGCATGTACGGATGGGATCTGCCCGACCCGCAAAAACCTAGTCATCAGCCACTGGTCGATGAATCCAACGGAAAGTTCATCAACAAAATGCCGAAGGTCTTGTACACTCCCATCCCCTACCGCATCATGGTGCCTCAGCCTGTCCGCAACCTGCTCTGTCCCGGACGGGCGGTGTGCGTGGAACGGGACGTCTTGGGCCCTTTGCGGGTCATGGCGCCTTGCATGGCCATGGGGGAAGCGTGCGGCGTGGCCTCGGCTCAAATCGTGCGGAACGGCATCGCGGCAAAGGATGCCAACGTGTCGCACCTGCGAGACAGGTTGCGCGAGGTCGGCGGACTGGTCGACAGTTACGCACTCCCCGTCATCTCTCCCCGTGATGATCCGTAACCCTCTGTCCACCGAGTCCATTCATGTCCATACCGTCTGTTCAACATTTCATCCGAACACACCAGCGCTGGGGCATCGTCGCGCTTCTCTTTCTGACGGCCATGGTCAACAACCTCGACCGGCAGGCGCTTTCGGTGCTCGCGCCGACGCTGAAGGAGAACCTCGGCTTCGGCTCGGTTGAATACTCTTATGTGGTGACCGCCTTTCTGGCGGCCTACACGCTCGGCTACACGTTCTGCGGACAGGTGCTGGACCGCGTCGGCGTCAAGCTCGGCATCATGCTCGCGCTGGCCTTCTGGTCGTTCTCGGGCATGGCTCACGCCTTCGTGGCCGGTTGGATTTCGCTGGCCTGTTTCCGTTTTCTGCTTGGGCTGGGAGAGAGTTTCAACAGCCCGGCCGGAGTGAAAGCCCTGTCGGAATGGATCCCGCGCAAAGAACGCGGCCTATGCATGGCGGTCTTCTCCAACGGCAATGTTCTGGGAGCCATCATCGCGCCGCCGCTGGTTTCCTTTCTGGCCATCCGCCTCGGCTGGCAATGGGCTTTCCTTATCACTGGAACCGTGGGCTTCGTCCTTGTGGGTCTATGGGGACGCTTCTATCACATGCCGGAAAAACATCCGCGCCTGACGGACGGGGAACGCGCCCTGATTCTCGCCGACCGCGCCGTTGTCGCCCAGTCCGCCGCAACAACGTGCTTGGCCAAAAAACCTTCGATGCTTAGCCTTATGCGGAATCCCGCGTGCGTCGGCTTTTTCTTTTGCCGACTGCTGACCGACCCGATCACCTACTTCTTCGCCTTCTGGCTGCCGGACTATCTCCAGACCGAACGCCACTTCACGCTGGCGATGATCGGGCTCGTCGGCTGGCTGCCGTTCCTCGCCTCGGACATTGGCGGACCGGGCGGCGGGGCGCTCTCCGACTGGCTCGTGCGCCGGGGGTGGCAAAGCCGCAAAGCCCGGCTGACGCTCATGTCCGTTGCGGCGTTCCTGATGCCGCTGGCCGCGCTGGCTGTGCGCACGGGTTCACCTTGGATGGCGCTGGCGTTCATCGCCGTCCTGCTCGGCGCGCAGAGCTGCTGGATGGCCAACCAACTCACCCTGATTTCCGAAAGCATCCCCCATCAGCAGGTGGCCACCCTGCTGGCGCTCTCCGCCATCGGCGGCAGCGTCGGCGGCATGATCTCGATGCTCGCGGCGGGACGGATCATCGCCGCCGCCGGATATGTTCCTGTTTTTACGGCCCTCGGTTTCGCGCACGGCACGGCCTTGCTCGTCCTTTTCTTCTCCACGCGCTTCCGCCGCACCTGACCTTTCCTCTGTCTTAGTATTAAGATTACGAATCTTCCCGATCCCTCTTAATCCTAATCTTGATCTTGATCTTAATCTTAATCGTAATCCGCTTGAAGTTATCGACAAGACGGGGCGCCTCTTCAGAACTGCCATGCGCCCGCCCGTTTGATTATTCAGATGGGAACTTGCCTCACCTTTTTGAAACCGTTATCCTTTGTTCTATGAATCGGTTAATGACGTTGCCGAAAACGGGGAACAGCCTGCCGTTCCAGTACGTGGACACGCCGGAACGGCGCGTGCTCGATCTCGCCCCGGACGGCATTCCCTGTATTCCCGCGCTCGGACTTAGCAACTACAGGACGATCAGCCATACCATCGTTGATCATGTGCACCCCGGCTGCCTCGAAGTCTCCTTCTGTCAACGAGGCTCGCTCGTTTTCGAGAGCGAGGGGCGTACCTTTCCGTTCCTGCCCGGCAACATCTTCGTCTCCCAGCCCGACCACTGGCACCACCTGAGCGCCAACCCCAAGGGGCTCGTCATGTACTGGTTCTTCTTCCGTTATCCCTCAAAAGGCATGCGCCTGCTGGGCCTGCCCAGCGACGAATCGGTCTGGCTGGTCAGCGCCCTGCTGACGCTCCCGCACCGGCTCTTCGAGGGCACCGACCGCATCCTACAAGCTTTCCACAGGCTCTTCCGATTCTACGACACCCTCGTTCTCGGCACTGCCCAGCGGCGACTGGCCATGCGCAGCACGACGCTGGAACTGCTGCTCGCCCTGATCGATGCCAGCGAGAGTCAGGTGCGTTTGCCAAGCCCGGACAGAATCGCCTCCATCATCCACAACATGCAAGAACACCCGGAACGCGATTATCCCACCGACGCGCTGCTGCATCAAAGCGCCCTCTCTCCATGTGTGCTAACCTCCCTCTTCAAGCAGACCACCGGGCTGCCGCCGCATGCCTTTCTGCTGGCGTGCCGCATACAGCGCGCGAAAGAACTGCTGCGCAAGACCTCTCAAAGTGTCAGCCTGATCGCGCAGACCTTGAGTTTCTCTTCACCGCAACACCTCGCCATGCACTTCAAACGGGAAACAGGCCTCACCCCCACCGCATGGCGCAAGCAAGCGGACTGAACTACGACCTACGCGATGCGGCCATAACCGGCAAAAGAAGTTTGCGATAACGTGACGGTTGTATTATAGTATAAGCCCGTGCGTTGCTTAAGCGATAAACACAAAAACCTCCGCAACTTGAAGGAAGTGCCCTTTTGAATAAAATAGGCTTCGATAACGAAAAGTACCTGTCTGAACAGACATCCGAAATACTCCGTCGCGCCGAACAGAACGGCAACAAACTCTATCTGGAGTTCGGCGGCAAACTGATGCACGACATGCACGCCGCACGCGTCCTTCCTGGCTATGATCCCAACGTTAAACTGCGACTCCTACAGCAGCTCAAGGACAAGGCCGAAATTATCCTGTGCATTCACGCTGGAGACATCGAACGCAAGAAAATGCGTGCTGATTTCGGCATAACCTACGACTCCGAAGCCCTGAAGCTGATAGACGGCCTCAGAAGCTGGGGCCTGCTGGTGCGCGCCGTGGTGATCACCCGCTTCACCGGCCAACACATGGCCAAGCAGTTCCGCGCCCGCTTGGAACAGCGTGACATCAAGGTCGCCTGTCACCGCATGACGCAGGGCTACCCCAATGACGTGGACACAATCGTCAGCGCGGAGGGCTACGGCGCCGCCGAGTTCATCGAGACCGAAAGGCCGATCGTGGTTGTCACCGGACCCGGACCCGGCAGCGGCAAACTGGCCACCTGCCTGTCCCAACTCTATCACGAGCGCCGACGGCAGCGCGTCGCCGGTTACGCCAAATTCGAGACCTTCCCCGTCTGGAACCTGCCTCTAGAACACCCCATCAATGTGGCCTATGAGGCCGCCACCGTCGATCTGAAAGACCTTAACATGGTCGACCCCCTACATCTGCAGGCTTATAACAAGGTCGCCATAAATTATAACCGCGACGTGGAGGCCTTCCCTTTGCTGAGCGCAATCTGGGAGAAGATGACTAATGAAGCCTGCCCATACTTGTCTCCTACCGACATGGGTGTCAACCGGATCGGCTTCGGCATCATCGACGACAACGTGGTTTGCGAGGCCGCCAAACAAGAGGTCATACGGCGCTATTTCCGACATCTCTGCGAATACCGCTCTGGACAGACCGAACAGGACACCGTCGACCGCATCCAAATCCTTCTGCGCAAACTGAAGATCACACCGGAAGACCGCCCCGTTGTGAAACTGGCGCGCCAGGCCGGCAAAGACGCTTTGAAAAGCGGCAAAGGCTGTAACGGCATCTACTGCGGAGCTTCAGTGCAGCTCAAGGACGGCACTATTGTGGTCGGCAAAAATTCCGAGATCATGCACGCTGCTGCCAGCGTGGTGATCAACGCCATCAAGGAGCTGGCGGGCATCCCCGACAAGATTCCCCTTATCGCCCCGCAGGTCATACAGTCCATCGTGCACATGAAGCATGATATCCTGAAGGGCAAGTATACCAGCCTCAATCTGGATGAGGCCCTAATCGGACTGGCCATAAGCTGCGCCACAAACCCTGCCGCCCAATTGGCCATGGAAAAACTCATCGACCTCAGAGACTGCGAGATGCACATGACGCATATTGTCACGCCCGGCGACGAGGCGGGCATGCGCCGCATCGGACTGCTTTGCACCAGCGACCCCTTCTTCGCATCCTCTGACTTGTTTGTCGACTCGTGACATCAGCCCTTCATGGACACGATCAATAATTTGCGGTCATGGCGTTGAGAATCAAGTGTTGCCTAAATTCACCATATCTGCCGATCTGCCGATTGCCGAATATGCAAACACCATCTCCGCGGCTTTGCAGCAAAATCCAGTCGTGATCGTCTGCGGCGACACCGGGTCGGGTAAAACCACACAACTGCCTAAGATCGCCCTCAAGGCCGGCTGCGGCCGTCACGGCATGGTCGGCTGCACCCAGCCGCGGCGCCTGGCCGCGCTCGCCATGGCCCGCCGCGTCGCCGAAGAGTGCGGCGAGGAACCCGGCGGTTTTGTCGGCTACCAGCACCGCTTTGATAAAAAATTATCGCAGCAGACCGTCGTCAAATTCATGACCGACGGTATCCTGCTCGCGGAATCTCGGCATGACCGCCTTTTTAAAGCCTATGATGCCATCATCATCGACGAGGCCCACGAACGCTCACTCAATATCGACTTCCTGCTGGGCATGCTGAAGCGCGTTCTGCCGAAACGCCCCAACCTGAAACTGATCATCAGCTCAGCCACTCTCGATGTCGGCAAATTCTCGGGTTTTTTTGATGCCGCCCCGGTCATTTCTGTGCCCGGTCGCGTCCACCCTATCGAGACCCGCTGGCGGCCGTCCGAGGATGACGACGACCCAGACCTGCCGCGCCAGATCGCCAATGCCGTGGATGAACTTACGGCGCAAGGCCCCGGCGACATCTTGGTCTTCCTGCCGGGTGAGCGGGACATCCGTGAGGCTGCCGAGACCCTCCAGGGTCGCCGGATGCCCTCTACCGAGATCATCCCCTTGCTGGCCTCCCTGCCCACCAGCGAGCAGCAGCGCGCCTTCCGCTTGTCCGCTTGCAGACGCATCATCCTGTCCACCAACGTCGCCGAGACCTCCGTCACCCTGCCCGGCATCCGCTATGTCATCGACTCCGGCCTGGTCCGCCTCAGCCGCTATAACCCGCGCACCCGTGTGCAGCGCCTGCAGATCGAAGCCGTCTCCCAAGCCAGTGCCAACCAGCGCAAAGGCCGTTGCGGACGGATTGCACCCGGTGTCTGTGTGCGTCTCTACGACGCGGCGGATTTCAAAAAACGTGCCGAGTTCACTCCCTCGGAAATACTGCGGGCCAGTCTGGCCGGTGTGATCTTGACCATGCTGGACCTGCGCCTCGGCAAGATCGAGGATTTCCCGTTCATCGATCCGCCTTCCGGCGCGGCCGTGCGCGATGGCTATCGCGAACTCGCCACACTCGGCGCACTCAAACCTGCCACAGCGGGCCAACGGGAAACCGCGGCATACTCCCTGACTCCGATCGGTCGCCAACTCGCGCGGCTGCCGCTGGAACCCTCGCTTGGCCGCATTCTATTGGCCGCCAATATCGAAAAATCCATGGCAGACGCGCTCACCGTGGTAGCGGCCATGGAGTGCGACGATCCCCGCCGCCGTCCGCTTGAGAAACAAGCCGAAGCTGACCGCCTGCATGCCCGCTTCCTGACGCCGGTCTCGGACTTCGCCGCAATCATCCGCCTCTGGCGCTGGTACCATGATCAGACCCCAAAAGCTTCGCGCGCCGCCACACGCCGTCTCTGCAAAGACAACTTCCTGTCATACCCGCGCATGCGCGACTGGATCGACTTGCGCGAACAGCTTGCCAGACTTTGCAAGGAAATGGGCTTCGACACTGCGGTGTCTTCCGGCGGCGATTCAGGCCTCCACCGCGCCTTGCTCGCCGGCCTGCTCGACAACCTCGGGAAACGCGACCCGGAAACCGGCACATACCGCGGTGCGCGCGACCTGCGTTTCGCGCTCTTTCCCGGCTCGGGTCTGGCCAAACTCAAAATGCCCAACCCCGGCCAAGCCGAGCGTGGACGCAAACCGAATCACAGCCCCAAAACCATCTCGCGCGACTGGATCATGGCCGGCGAGCTGGTCGAGACCTCACGCCTGTTCGCGCGCACCGCCGCCTGCATCGATCCGGATTGGATCGAACCGTTGGCCAAACCGCTGTGCAAATACAGTTACCACACCATAGCTTGGGATCCGCACCGCGGCTTCGTGCGCGCCAAAGAGCGGATCACGCTGTTCGGCTTGGTGATCGTCAGCGCCCGCACCCGCGACTATAGCCGCATCAATCCCGCCGAAGCCCGCGCGGTCTTCATTCTCGAAGGCCTGGTGAACGGTGCCTTCCCCCCGCCCCTGCCGACCTTCCTCGCCGCCAACCTGACGCGCATCCGCGCATTGCTGGACGCCGAGGACAAAACCCGTCAACACGGATTGCTCTTCAACCCTGACAATGCCTTTGCTTTTTATGAAGTCCGCATACCTGAAGACATCTGTAGCGCGGCTGATTTGCGCCAGTGGTTAAAAACGCAGCCGCCGGAAACTACCGGCAGCCTGACCATGCGCAACGAGGATCTGCCGCCCACGCGTAACCTCAAACGCGACTTCCCCGATTGTGTCACGCTTAACGGCATCTCGTTGCCGCTTTCCTACCGGCACACGCCGGGCGAACCTGACGACGGCATAACCTGCACGGTGCATGACACGTTTCTGCCGCTGGCCGCCATCTGGCGCAGCGAGTGGCTGGTACCCGGCATGCTGGACGAGAAACTGCAATGGTTGCTCAATGTCCTGCCGAGCCGTTTACGCCGCTTGCTGCAACCGTTCAACGAGACGATCGCCATGTGCCGCTCCCGCCTGCAACCCGGACACGCTGCATTAACCCAAGCTTTCGGTGAAGCTATCTACGCCGCGCGCGGCGTGCGCGTGCCGTTAGACGCGTGGCGGGATGTAAATGCCCCCGACCACCTCCGTGTGCGTTTTGTGGTCACCGGCGAAGACGGAAGCGTACTGGGTAGCAGCCGTGATGCGGAAGAACTTTTACGGCGTTTCGGAAAAGAGGCGACAGAACCCGTCCCCGAAGCCACCACTCCTTGGAAGCGCGACCATATCACACAATGGGATTTCGGCACCCTGCCCGAACAAGTGGATGTTGGCCGGGCCGGCTGGCCCATCATCCATTATCCCGCCCTCACCGACATGCTGGACTCAGCCGCCTTGCGCTTGTTAACCGATATCGATGTTGCAGCCGCTTCCCATGAAAAGGGCGTCATTAGACTCTTCGCCCTCGCTCTCGGCAAAGAGTGGCGGCGTCTTTCGCAAGCCCCGTCTCTGCCGCGCGCGGCGATTCTGTACCTGAAGCAGATCGATACCAACGCGCAAGCACTCGGAGCAGAGCTGGGCCTATCGACCTTACGTGAAATCCTGACCGCCGACAAAACGCCAATACGAGACGCGGAAACCTTTAAGACAAGACTGGATCAATCACACGCGCTGCTGGCGGAAACCCACCTCGAGCGTACCCGTCTCACCTCTGCCATACTATGCGCGGCCAGTGAGCTAGAAAGCCTCTTGAACAACACTAACCTTGCACAGCCGACCTTGGATGACATCGCGGAGCAACTCGCCTGGCTGATCTTCCCGGGCTTTGTCGAAGCCGCAGCGGGTGCCACGCTCCGCAACATGCCGCGTTATCTCGAAGCCTGCCGCGTTCGCATCCAACGCGCACAGACCAACCCCGCCGGCGACCTGCGCAAACTCGAGGAACTCAGTCCCGTATGGCAGCGTTATCTGGACCACGTCGCGCTCGACAGACCGCCACCGCACGACTGCAACCTGCTCGCCGAATACCGCTGGCTGATAGAAGAATTCCGCGTCTCCCTCTTCGCGCAAGAGCTGCGCACCCCGCAACCCGTCTCGGCTAAACGCCTCAACACCCTCTGGGATCGCGCGTTCGCCTGCCTTTTTTCACCCTCATCATTGCGTCCACATGGCGGTCGCAATACCCTCTCTCCCCACTTGAGCGTTTAAGTTGCCCCCACGATCATTCGCAGCCCAGTCGCGCACCCAGGGTTGACTTTGCCCTTTGATTCCGCTATCAATCGAACATGTTAAATCAACAGATTGAGGGGCCATTCTGCATCGAGGTCGCGCCAACACCTTGCGTGACTGTGTTTTTCGGCGGGACCGGCGATCTGGCCACACGGAAATTATTCCCGTCGCTCGTGCAATTACATCGCCTTGGCCTTTTACACCAACACTCCCGCATCATTGCATGCGGTCGCACAAGGCATACCGAAAACTCTTTTCGCGAACATGTCGCCGCCGCGCTGCATGCCGCTGATGCCGTCGAACTGACCGCTTTTCTCGAACGCATCACGTACCTTACTGTCGATGCTGACGATCCTGCCAGCTTTTCGAAGCTCTCCGAACACCTCGAAACCATTGATCGGATTGTTGATACTCCGGCTCCGTTGAACCGGATATACTACCTCGCGGTTCCGCCTGCATCCTATCAATCAATCATCACGCTGCTCGCTGCGACCGGCCAAATCAGGAAAAGTGATTGTGACAGCGGAGCTTGGTGTCATCTTTTACTCGAAAAACCTTTCGGGACAGACTTAACCACTGCTGAAAACCTGGACGTGTTTCTAAAAACTGTGGCTGATGAACGGCAGATCTTCAGAATTGACCATTATCTAGGTAAAGAAACCATTCAGAATATCATGATCCTGCGTTTCGCCAATATCATCTTCGAGCCGCTATGGAATGCGCGCTATGTAGATCATGTGCAGATCACCGTGGCAGAGACTCTCGGTGTCGAAAACCGCGCCGCCTATTTTGAGCAAAACGGGCTGTTGCGCGACATGTTCCAGAACCACCTGGTCGAGATGCTGGCGCTGACGGCCATGGATCCGCCGGAACACTTTGATGCCGACTCGATACATGCCCGCAAGTTGGAGTTAATCCGTGCTATACGTCCGTTCTCGACCGATGGAAGATCAACCGATGTAGTACGCGCCCAATATCATGAAGGGCATGATATGTTGGCCTACCGGCAGGAAAAGGGTGTCGCGCCAGAATCCAGCATCGAAACCTTTGTGGCTGCCAAGTTCTGGATCGACACGACACGCTGGCAAGGTGTGCCTTTTTATCTCAGGGCCGGTAAAAGGCTGGATGCGAACAGCAGCACCATCACTGTCGTCTTCAAACCTTCGCCACACTTGGATCTCGGGCGTCCCGGCGCCAACGCGCTCGTTTTAAGAGCCAGTCCCGATGAAGGCATGCGCCTGCATTTGCAGGCCAAGTACCCCGGCCCAAAAATGTGTGTCAGAGACTTGCCGCTGTCCTTCGACTATGCCGATCTGACCACCGCCAAAGATATGCCCGATGCTTATGCCCGCCTCCTGCTGGATGCCATGTTGCACGACCATACGCTGTTTGTGCGCAATGACACCATCAAAGCATCCTGGAAACTGTTCATGCCTTTATTGGAGATGTGGCGCGACCATCCCGACAGATGTCCGTTACTCGCTTATGCGGCCGGCTCCAAAGGCCCTGCCGCGGCCGACGACCTGCTGGCGGCGGACGGGCGAAGCTGGTTGCCGGATACGATGCAACAACGTTGAATCGCACCCGCCACCAGAAACCCTTCTGTACAAAACTTGACTAAAAAGACGTATTTGCTTGTTTTGCGCATCAAAATCGTTACTTTTGTACAAACCTAAACACCTAACAGTCTAAACACCTAAACTCCTGCATCCTATGGGATGCTAATGAGATAAACCATGTTAAACAGACTCATCCTATCCGCAATGATCTTTTCGGCAACCGTCGTCTGCGCGGCTGTCAAGCCCGGCCAGAACATTCTCATCAACGGTGCATTCGAGGCAGAGCAGCTAGACTTTCCAATGTTCTGGCAGAAGGGGGGCAATCAAACCGGTTTCGACCCGACCGGCGGTCCGGGCAACACAGGTGCCGTGGTCTTCAACAATCAGGCGGGCGCCAAAGATGTCAACGGATCATGCCGACAGCATGAACTGCAGATCATCGCAGGGGAAACCTATAAGATCAGCGGCTACGTCAAGACAATCGGATTCAAGAGCGCCAGTTGCGGCATCATCGTCCACAACCACGGCTGGTACAAAGCTAACGGCATCCACTCATTCCCGGAGAACACCGATGGCTGGCGGCACATGGAGAAAACGTTCAAGCTGTGTGAGAGCAATAACGGAACCTACGGATTGGCCATCTTCTCCCAGAACTACAGCGGTGAGATCCAATTCGCCCAAGTCAAGCTGGAAGCCATCAGTGACGCCGCGCTTGCGGGCAGCGCGATTTCGGCGATTCTGGCCGAACAAAACAAACCCCGGCTGGTCCCCTGGAAGCCGCTGCTCAACAAGATTCCATTGTCCGACCCGCGCATGACCTTCCATTTGTTCGGCAAGCTGGAGCGTGCTCACGCCGACTACGACTGCGTCTGTACCATCGACAACACAATCGTGCGCAAATCACCTCTCACGCAGAAGTTGAACATTGTTGACCTGTCTGGAATCACTGCCGGGGACCACACTCTCGACGTAACCATTGTGGAACGCACCGCAGAAAAACAAATATTCCAGATGACGCACACTGTCACTCTTGTGTCTATTCCAGAAGTCGACGTGTCAGCGCATCGCCGACTCAACAATCTGGCAGTGGAGGTGCTGGCACAGCCGCTGCAGGCCGCCACAGCGCCACAGTCGTACGAGTTCTCTACCGCACGGGACGGCTGGGTCTTCATCAAAGCCGAATCAACGGCAGAAGCCATGGAACTCACCGTCGTCCTCGATGAAGTCGACACCGTAATCACAGCCGCCACCGACCGCCACGAAGCTTTCCGCGAGTTGTCGCAAGGCCGCCACAGCATCGTAGTCAAAGACGCGGTGCAGGGAGGCCGGATCGTGGTTCGTTCCATCTGCGAGATTTTCAACTATCCGGCCTGCGTCAACAGCCAGGTCCCGCAAAACGGAAAGTACGACTGGGACTTCCACGTCAAACACATCTTTCCCGCCGTCACCACGCTCAACGGCGGCAACATCCCGGAGGAACATCGCCCGAAGATACGGCAGATGGGGTTGAAATGGCTGGCCAACGTCGTCACGACCAACCCCAGAGACGCTACGGATCTTGTCGAACGCATGGGCGGGCATACCGGTATGACCAAGCCCTGGTATGACGGCTTCACCTGTGACGAGCAGTTCTTCGGTCGCCCCTCCGATCTGGCACACTACACCGAAGCGCTGCGCCTCTTCAAAAACTCGGGAAACAGTCTCATCTACACCTGGATCGTCGGCAAGCCCGGAGTGCCCGGCATGCACAACGACTTCATCAGCGCAGCCCTGAACGCGTCCAGGGGACGCGGCCGGCTCCTTTTCGAGGCCTACTGCCACAGCCAGCCCAGCGAAGAGGATGCCGTCAACTACCTCAATGATCGCGTCGTTGATACCATGGAACAGTTCAACACATTTTATCCGAATGCCATTATCGGGTCTGGCATGCTCTTTGGAAACTTCAACCAGATCCCCATCATCTCCCTGGACGTCAACCCGGAGGTGGACTACAAGTATTACCTCGATATGCAACTGAACCTGATCGCCACCAACCCTGTTTTCAAGGATTTAGGGATGACCGGCTACTGGGGCAGCTACTATGGTGACGAAGAGCTTTATCGTTGGTCATTCCGCCTGCTGCGCCACTACTGCGTCGAGGGGAACACAGGAATGTTGTCGAAAGCCTACGGGTATGTTTACTCGCCGGGACATCTCAAAAACTGTGACTTCGCGGATGGGCTTAAACACTGGAAGGCTGCTCCGACCAACTCGCTGCGAAGCGCCAGATTCGACGGCTACGGCAAGAACAGCCAGAACCGCTGGGGCACATCCGGAGACACCGGCAACTCGTTTTGCGTCTTCACGCGTGGCGAGGGAGCCCCGAACACCCTCACCCAGACCGCCACAGGCTTGACCCCGGGCCGAGTCTATACGCTCCAGTTCGTGACGGCCGATCACAAGGACATGGTGGCAGGCAAGGTCGATCCGAAACTGCTTGGCTTAGACGCGGTTCTGGGCACCGGTGCGGAGATCATCCCGGAAGAATCCTATGTGTTTATCGACAAACGCAATTCCGGTAAGAAAAAGAATGACGGGAAGGTCCGGATAAATCTTCACCACATCCGTTTCAGGGCCACAGCCCCGTCGTTCACTGTCACGTTCACCGATGCAAAGGCCACACGCGGAACGGAAATCGCGCTGAATTACGTCATGCTCAAACCGTACTTCGCGGAATAAATGCTCAGAAGTTAGAAATCAACCTGCCGCCCGCAGAGCGGGAACAAACGCACGAGGTAACTTTATCCGCAGATTTCGCAGATAAACGCAGATTGAATCAACATCTGCGGACAGAAACTTGAAGTTACAGGCAGGAAGAATCGAGGGAATCGAGATTCAGGGATAAAATCCCCCGGCGACTCCTATCTTTCAGTCCACTCGTCCGGAAAATCGCCTGTCAGTTCGTAAAAAAACGCCACCCATGGCAACGAGAACGAATCCACTTTTCTGGATCCGAACGCCGGACCGACCCTCAAGACTTCGATATCGCGAACCGCGCAAAACTCAAGGCTCGACTGCGGAACGTCGAGGTTATAAGACCTGTCCCTCTGCTACCTATGCGGACGACACGGAACCGCAAACCACGGTCACATCAAACCAACCGGCATCGATCTCCACATCTTCGAACGCGAGCTGGTCCACCATCGTAAACGGAAGCCGGCTCTCCTCTCGGCTCCAGTAATAAACCTCGCTCATTTCCGCCTCCCCCTCTTCTTCGCCGCCGGCAACAGCGGCGCGGTGATCGTCTCGTAGAGTGCAAACAGGTACTCCACGCGCTGGCGGTCGGACGTGAAAGGCGCGGTGCGGTAGCAGCGGTCCACCGCGCGGTCAAGATCGGCATGAGCCTTCACGAGATCCGGCGGCATGGTCAAAGGATCGTAGAGATCGGCTAAAGTCGAGGTCGGGTGTTTCGCCCGCACGTCCAGCACCGCCTGCGCCGCTGTCTCCACAGCAGCGACCTTCTTGCAGTCGGAGGCGCAGAGGCCCCGGGCTGATTGCGCCGCCTCTTTCGGCTGGGTTGCCTGACAAAGAGCGTCAGGCGAGGCCATCAGAAAATCGACGCTCGTTTCATGCACGGCAAGCGGCGACTCTCTGCCTTTATCGGGATAGCCGGTGCGCCGAAATTGCGGCCACGGGAAGTTGTTGTAAACCAGTTTGTTTGAGTACCGGTAATCGGATTTAAGCCTGCCGCAGACCTGGCGCACCCACGCCATGTGCATCGCCGAGGTCAGCACGCCGAAATGATAGCGCGTGGCGTCTGGGATGACGTTCACCAGGTTGCTGGCGATGTTGTCCGGCGTCAGATAGCCGATCGGTATGTAAGGTCGGCGCTCGGAAGACACGCCGGGCACGACCAGAAAATTACCGAGAGGAAAATTCTCTACATGAAAGCGCGTCGGCGTGGCGGCCAGCTTTTGGGTGGGCAGGCTCTTGCTTTCCAGCCTCACCTTGCGGACAGCGTCGATGCGCTTGACCGCCTCGGGCATCCGGCGCAACTGGTCGGGAGGACAGTCCTTGAGCAGCAGGCACCAGCGCTCGATGCCGTTGATGAACTCCTCGGAACCCAGCCAGCGCCGGAAGTACGGCGCGGCTGCGGGCTCGGCCGCAAGAAAGGCGGCTTTTTCATCTGGAGTGAACAGGTAGTTGCCGCCGTCGATAGGCTTATTGCCGATGCCGATCTCGGGCACGTGGCAGAGCGGCGTCGAGCGGTTCAGAATGGCGGTTTCCGAACCTTCGATCAGGTACGGGCTGATGTTCCGGGCTTCGGTCACGGTCGTGACGCCGTCGGCCTCTTCGTAAAGGCGCTTCGTCCCGCTGAATGTCTGCGCGAAGCCGACCATAACCACATGCACATGCGCCTTGCCGCGCGCCTCGCTCTGCCACGCGAACGTGCGATGCCCGAAAATGATTTGCAAGCCGCGTTCGAAAAGCGTGCTCCACAGTACGCCGACCTGCTCACCCTGCGTGATGGAGTTGGTCGAGACAAAACCAACCCGCGTGGGCATGTCTTTGATAAAATCAGCGGCTTTGAAGTACCATGCGGTCACATAGTCCAACAAACCGTAATTTTTCACGTCGCCCGCCATGTCCGCCATATCCTTGCGTTGCTCGTCGCTCTGGAACTTGGCGCCCACGAACGGCGGGTTGCCGAGGATAAAGGAGCACTCGGCGGGATTGAGCACGCAACGCCAATTCAAACGCAGGGCGTTGTCGTTGACGATGCGGGCGGATTTCTTAAGCGGCAGGCGCACGAAGTACTGGCCGAACTTCTCGGCCAGCAGCAAGTTCATCTGGTGGTCCATCAGCCACAGCGCCGTCTCGGCGATGCGGGCGGGCCACTCCTCGAT
>CAZKZI010000047.1:15983-19700 GCA_964557205.1 uncultured Lentisphaeraceae bacterium | reverse complement strand
GGGTAACGGCAGGCCGCAAAGGCGGCGCCCCTTTGAAGTGCGTTAATCAGGTAAAAAGGAGTTGATTATGAAAAAACAGACATTAATAACAATGGTTCCAATGGTTTTTCTCTTGGCGTTGATCTCTGTAAAGGTTCATGCTCAATGGAACGGCATCGGCGTCTCCACGGGCACAGGCGGGAGTAACATCTGCGACACCGTGAACTGGAGCGGTGACACGATCAACGGCAATTTCACGACGATTGACACGGCGGGCGCGTATACGTTAACCATGAGTACCGACGTGAACCTGTCTTCAGTAGGGATGGACTTCTCCTGTCCAGTTGACGGTGTGCAACTCACCATCGTCAGCGACAGCGAGGACACTCCCCGCACACTGACATCGGGCGGGCTGCTCCGATTTGGAAAGCTCACGTCGGCCAGCGCAAATACCGTAACCTTTTCGAAGGACATCCATTTCAATGTCGTCTCCACTTGGACTATCGCGCGAAGCGGGGAACTGATGACCGGAGCTCCGCTCGTGCCGGTCTGCACAATCAACGGGCCGGTGGCGTTCGGCTCTGGCACAGGTATCCGGCACACGGGCGGCTCCCTCATAATGAACGGGTGCGTCTCGGGGACAGGGTACCTCTCGATCGGCGGCAACACCGGCGCAAGCGTATACACCACGCTGACCTGCCCCACCAACACCTTCAGCGGAGGCATTCGTGGGGAGGCAACCCAGATCGCTTATCTCACAGCAACGGCCAGCACTGTAATCGCCAACCAGGGACAGCCCTCCGCCTTGGGTTCGGGTGGCCCCATCTGTTTTCCGGCAAACAGCAGCACCGCCAATTACGGCATCACCTTGTCGGGGTTCTCAACCCCGCAGACGACCGACCGTGTTTTTGTGCTGACATCAACATTCTCCTATCTCTTCAACAATGGCACCGCCCCGTTACGGCTAACAGGAGCCATTACCAACAACGCCGCGGTATCGACGAGTTACCTGTACTTGAGAGGCACGTATAACAGCCACACATCGCCTAATGTCATCAGCGGGCCGATCATTCAGCAATCACCCTCTAATGTGATTGTTCCGAGAATCGGCGGGAACGGTATCTGGCGGCTGACCAACCCTGCCAGCACGTTCACAGGCGCAATCACCGTTGGTAACGAAAACCTACCCAACGAGGGCCTCCAGTTCACCTCGGCGAACACACTCGGATTGAATTCCACGCTGTTTCTTGGTAATCCTCTTAATGACGCGAACAATTATTTTACCTTCCTTGGTGATGCGGATTGTACGATCAACAAAGGCTTCGCTATCGATGGTTATTACCACATGGCGGTCAACAACCTGATCGCCAACGGCGACGGAAAACTCACGTTGTCGGGACCTTTCTTCCTGACAACTTTATATAACTCGACAAGCGCGTCCAGAGGGCTCGCGTTCGGAGGAACCGGCGAGGGTCTTTTCACCGGCATGACGTGGCTGACCAACCGGTTCGCCATAAAGAGCAGCATCCTGCGAACCTATTCCGTCGACATCCGAAAACACGGTACAGGCTCATGGCGTTTCGCGGGTGAACATCTGGACCACGAGGGGAATACGGTAGTGGAGGCGGGGAATATGATCCTCGACTACACCGATCACGACCAGTTGACGTCACCCACGAACACGATCCTGCTCAACGAAGGCAAGTTGACATTCCGCGGCGCGCCCAGCGGCGTAACGGAAGAGTCGATCAACACCTTGGCTCTAAGCGAACGTTCCTTTCAATTCAACACGCTGGAACTGGACGCGAACGGTGGCAACGGCGTCCACCTGTACCTCGACACCCTTGAGGCGCGCGGCCTGACGGCACAGTTAACCCATCTTTTTGACCTCTCCAGCGCAGTCGGCAATACGCTGGCCGCCACCAATCTCTCCGGCGAAATAGCCGTCGTCAACGGGCTGCTCATGCGCAATAGCCGAGCGGTTATTCTGATCAAACGTCCCGATGGCGTATCGTTACCCACATGGGACAACGCCGATAAACACATCGTTCCCTTCACGGCCTATGACGCCTACCCTGGTACAACCACAGACAACTACCTGTTCACTTCGGATATCACGCGTTCGTCAGACCTAGCATTCTCCACGATCACCGCAGACTCGTCTGCCAACGATGTCACCGTCGACATCGGCACCGGAAGCTTTATCTCCGAAAAAGGACGAGCCATTTTAGCCCGCGGCGCACATGACATCACATTCCGTGCGACCAGCGAAGAGGGTGCCAGTATCACTTGGTTCCACAACTACCTGACCGACACCGCTGCGTTGAATCTCGATCTTTCATTGCCGGACAGCAGTTCCGGTCCCTTCTTCTTCACCGGCCCGGGACTCACCATTACCACCAAAGAGGGACTGGGAAGCCAACCCAACCGTTTTGAAGGTATCCTGCGTGTGACCCGTGCGCAAACGCTGGCTCTGACACTTTACCTGAGACTGACGGACGGGGCTGTCCTTGAAATCGGCGCGGACTTGAACGACGCCGCACCCGGCGACTTTTCGTTGGCATGCGGAGCGAGTTCCAACGGAATATTCTTGAACAACGGAGCCGGTTTCAGCGCTTACGGTACGGATCGCACAGTGAATCTAGGCGGCACGGGCGCAACGCTTACCTGGGGCGCAAACGGGTTTCTAAACAACGTCGCAAATGAAGATCATGGTTTCGCTCTTAAGCTTTCTTCTCCGCACGCCAATGCCATGGTTGATTTCTGTAATCCGATCGCATTGAGCGCAAACAACTCGCCCTACGGTTTCCGCCGCACAGTCGAGGTCGCAGACGGTTCGGCAGCTATAGACGCACTTTTGAGCGGCGCGCTTTTTGGTGATTCAGAACTCGTCAAGACCGGTACGGGCACTCTAAAAGTCAGCGCCGCGCAAACTTATAACGCTTTGCTGGTCAAGGCGGGTGGCTTCATCGCGGCGGACGGATGTTTTGCGGCCAGTAACGTGATACCGGTCACGTTGACTTCAGCGACATTGGGCGGTACCGCAGGCAGCGGCAACGTCTTCGGCACACTGGCTCTTGCAGGCGACTGTGTGCTGGACGCGGCTGACGGCACAGCGGCCATGTCCTTCGCGGACTGCTCACAGACGGTTTGGAGTAACGCGACTCTGACTATCCGAGGCGAGCTGGCGGATAACACATTGCGTTTCGGCACGTCCGGCACAGGATTGACCTCAGCGCAATTGGCAAGCATCACTGTCCCGGGCGCCACGGTGAGATTGATGACTGACGGGTATATCCGCGTTATACCCAAAGGCATCCTCATCCGGATTCTGTAACCACACCACAATAATCAAGAAAACCTGTCCTAATGAAAAACGACCGTTTCCCGGCCTGTATCCGGCGGACTGTGCTGTGCGCCTTGTTCCTCTTTTCCGTGACGCTTGCCGCATCGGCCGCCTACCAGCCGTTCCTTGACTGGCAACTGGGGCTGGGCGACATGCACGGTGCCGTGCAATTCTTCGGGCCGGAAGAAATGCGGAGCCGTACCGTCGAGCAGCCGGACGGTTCGGTTGCCGCCACATGGAAAGGGCACCCGCGCTGGGGCGAGGGCTTCACCGTCAGAATCCGCTGGCAACGGCAACCCGACGGTCTCTGGTGCGGGACGTTCTCATACGACGGTTACCAAGGCACCCCGTTCGTGGAGGAGATCCGCTTCCCCGTGATCAAGGGCGATTAC
>CAZKZI010000047.1:2298-15883 GCA_964557205.1 uncultured Lentisphaeraceae bacterium | reverse complement strand
CTTCCCAGGCGTGGCACACCAAACGTAAAGGTGACAACCCGTTACGCAAAATCGGCATGTGGGTCTGGAACCGCGGCCTCATCAAAGACGTTCTTCCACCTGTGGAACGCCTGCAAAAGGAGTGCGGCGGCATTCCCGTCGCCCTCGACTGGTATTGGTGGCACAGCAACCCCTACGATACGGACTATCCGGAATTCTGGCCGCCGCGCGAAGGCGTGGAACCTTTCCGCGCCGCCGTCGCCCGCCTGAAAAGCCAGGGGATTTACTCGCAGGTCTACATCAACGGCGTATGCTGGGACCTCGACGGCAAGACCTGGTCAGAGGGCGGTAACGAAAGTGTCATCGTTAACCGCGACGGTCAACCGAAGAATACCGCGTTCAACAAATACAATCACCACCGGCTGGCCTATATGTGCGGCGAGGCCACAAAGTTCCAAGACCGGATTTCGGCACTGGTCGGAAACCTCAGGGACAGCGGACTCGACGGACAGTACCTCGACATGATCGGCTGCGCCACGTATGACCGTTGCTACAATCCCGCTCACCGCCATCCCAAGGGCGGAGGAGCGGACGGCGTACGGGGATACCGTGCCCTGCTGGAACGCCTGAAGCGGGAGAACCCGGATTACCCGCTGACCACGGAAAGTTGTGTCGAACCCTATATGGATGTCCTGGACGGGGTGATCGTCTGCAACTCCACTGGCCGGGAACGATGCGGAGGAACGATTGAAATCATTCCCCTCTTTCAGTCCGTCTACCATGGCAAATTCGCCTTTTTCGGCAATTACGCGCATCCGGACGGGACGACGCCCTGGGATCCGTTGTGGCCGCCGGAGGATCGCTGGAAAACAGAGAAGCCGTGGCACAAACTCTTTCCTGACCAGTTCTTCATCGAACTTGGGCGGACGGTCATCTGGGGCATACAACCCATGGTCTGCAACATCCGCGAAAATCTGTTCGACGATCCGGAGTTCTCCGAGATCTGCCGCTTCACCCTTGACACGGCCCGGTTCTACTACGACAATCGCTTGTTCCTTTTCGACGGCGAGATGCTTTCCCCCTCCGGGTTCACCTGCGCAACCGCGCCGGTCGACTTCATGGTCCGCATGATCTTCACCAAGGAGAGCCAGAGCAGGACCATCCGCAAGACGATGCCTGCTATCCTGCACTCCTGCTGGAAAGCGCCGAACAGCGAAAAGGCATTGATCTTGGTCAACTGGACCGACAAGAGCCAGTTCTGGACATTCAATGGTTTTTCAGGTACCCTGTCCGCACATTCTTATGACAAACAAATCCTTCCTTGACCCGTTCGATTGGCAGAAAAGGCGCCGTCCTCACATAACACAGAAAGCCCCTATTATTATGTCCTGGCTTCTGCCTCTTCTCCTCATGGCCAGCTCGGCGGCATTTGCGGAATCCGTCGAGGTGCGCGTTAAGGCCACGCCCGGCGGGCCGCAGATCCATGTGGACGGCGAGCCCGTTCCGCCGCGCGTCTTTTTTGGATCAGGGAGCAGCGCGGAGACTGTCGTGGTCGACGCGGAGTGGATAAAACAATCTTTCGAGTTCAAACCGGATTATCTTGCCAACGGAAGGGCGACACTCCATTTCCGTTTCGCCCGGAAAACGCCCGGACAGTATTGGATCAAAGACCTGCGGCTAACGGATGCCGCCAGCGGCACGGATTTGCCTCTGACGGGAAGCTTCGTCTCGCAGGACGCTTTCCGAAAAAGTTGGAACTCCTTTCCAGAAGGCGCGGCGAATACGATCGGCCGGGCGGAGTCAGAAGACGGCACGCTGCATGTCACGATCTCCCGTCCCTCCAACGGGAAATGGCCTGACTTCCATTTGTACAGCAAGATGCAGCGTCTGCAAGAGGGTCGCGCATACCGGTGTTCGTTCACTATAAAAGGAAGCACGCAACTGGTAGTTATCCCCGCCGTCTATACTGCAGCCGACGGTGTGTTCACGCTCATCGGAGGTCAGCGCAACACGTTTTTTGAGCAGGTGGCCTTGGCTCGCGATGCGGGCGTCCGGTTCATCACCTTTCCGGGCAATACGTGTTGGATGGCCCCCGAGCAACCTCAGGACTGGATGTCCATAGACGCCATGTGCCGTAAGATTATCGCCATACACCCCCACGCCTTGCTCCTCCCGCGCGTCAGCGCGGGAGCGCCCGTATGGTGGCTAAGGTGCCATCCGGAAGCCCTGATGGTTTATGAAGGGGGCGTGACAGGCTCCGTGGCCTGTGTCTCCGACCGGACCTACCGCGCCGAGGTTTCCGCGCATCTTGAAAAGCTCACGCGCCATCTGTGCGAAACGTTTCCCGAAAATTTCGCGGGCCTTCATCCGTGCGGCCAGAACACCGGCGAATGGTTTTACCAAGACTCGTGGCTCAGGCCGCTCAGCGGCTATGACCCAGCCACACGCGCGGCCTTCCGCACATGGCTTAAACAGCGCAAGGCTCCCGGAGCCGAAACAGCGGATGTTCCGTCAGCCGAGTTACGTAACTCCCACTCCGAAGGTTTACTGCACAACCCCTCCCGTGATCGGCGCCTCATCGATTTCCGCCTGTTCCAGCAGGATGAGATGGCGGACCATATCCTCGCCATGGCTCAAGCCTGCCGCCGCGGCTCAAACGGGAAAAAACTGGTGGTCTTTTTCTACGGCTACGGCTTCGAATTCCCCCCCATGATCAGCGGAGCCGCGACGAGCGGTCATTACGGAGTCGGCAAGATTCTGCGCGAAAGGAACGCTGACATTGACATCCTTTGCGGCCCCTGCTCCTATTGGGACCGCGCATGGATCGGCACAGGCCCCATAATGAGCGTCGGGGAAAGCATCAACCGCGCGGGCATCCTCTGGCTCAACGAAGATGACACGCGCACCCATCTTTTTCACAAGACACCCCGCGCAAGATACGGTCATGGTGCCACCGACACTCTCCCGCAGACCCAGCAGGTCCTTTTGCGCAATACCGCCCAAGCCGCGCTGCGCGGCAATGGCTGCTGGTGGATGGATCTCTTCGGCGACGGCTGGTATAACGATCCGGCTATCTGGCAACCTATGGCGCAACTGAGAAAGTTAGACTCCGCCATGGCGCGCCGGACACAACCGTACACGCCGGAAATCGCGGCGATCATCGATGAGGCGAGTATGTGTCACCTGACTACAGGTTCGGCGCTTGCGGTGCGGCCGCTCATTTACGAGGGACGTACCGCCTTCGGCCGCAGCGGTGTGCCTTATGGCCAGTACCTCTTGCAGGATGTGCTGGAGGGCCGGGTCACGCCCCGGGTGCAGTTTTTCCTCAGCGCCTGGATGCTGACACCTGAACAGCGTGCCATTTTGAAGTCGCAACGCGAGACGGGATTCTGGCGGAAGTTCGGTGAACGTATCGGCGTGTTCTCGCCTACCCGCGTCACGCGTGTCTGGTGCTGGGCGCCGGGATACCTCTATCCCGATCATGCCGACGTGGCTGGCATCAAAGAGGTCTCCGGCTTTACGGCTAAAGAAATTTCATTGCCGACGGCCGAAGTCAAACCGACCAGCGAGGGACGCTCACTCGGCCTGAAGGAGGCATGGGGGCCCAAGGTCCTGATCCAACCGCTTTTCAGCGTCGAGGCTTCGCCGGATGAGATTTTGGCGGTTTGGTCGGACGGTTCGCCAGCCGTGGCGATGCGCCGTTCGGATGCCGGAACAGACATCTTCATTGGTGTGCCGCAGCTCACTCCTGAATTGATCCACGTGATCGCCAAAGCCGGATCCGCGCACTGTTTCACGGATCCCGGGCCCACGCTCTGGGCAACCGAGCATTATTTGTCGATCCAGGCGGGAGCCGACGGCCCGTCCCCCCTGGTCATAAACACAGGACGATCCGGGACGATCTATGACGCGCTCGACGGGGAAAAAGTTGGCACAGGCCCGTGTCTCACCTTGCCTCTTGAACCGGGTGATGTTCGTGTGTTGCGCTATTAAAACCGCTGCTCAAGAACTAAAGCGCCCTCGACAATCCTCGACCGGCATGTTACTTTAAAAGGTGTTGCGCATATAGAGTATCTGTTTTATATGAACAGCACGTTTGTCCATGTCACAGTCAACCATGAACTTTTGAGAGAGGAAAAAACAACATGTCTTTCTTTGATCGGCTGAACATTTCTTTGATCACGTGCGCGGCGGCGGCTTTGTTCATCAGTGTCGCTTCGTCCGAAGCCGCCGTACCACCGCTGGAACTCTTCGCCGTCAGCGATGCTGTTCGCGTGTTTGAAGACGGATACGGCTTCACCAACACTCAAAGTCAGGGCAGAGAAATCAACGTATTCGGCCTGCGGAACGAGACGATATCAGCGCAATGCGTCGTGCGGGCGGGACGGGACCTGTCTAAGTTGACCGCAGCGTTCCATCCGTTGAAGCTGGACGGGGGCACCGCTCGAATTCCCGCCGAAAATCTAAACTGGAATTTCGTTAGCGGTATTATGGTGCTTACCAACACGCCCAAGCTGCGGAAGAGCGATCTCACGCGACCGGCCCCGGCCCGTTTTCCCGACTGTTTGGCGGAAGAACGGCAGTGCGATATGACCAACGGCGCACTGAAAGCCATTTACCTGACGCTGCGCATTCCGGCGGCTGCGGAGCCGGGAGAATATCGCGGCAACTTGACGGTCAGTTCCGGTGAGACTACTGCCGCATTGCCCGTCACTCTCACGGTGTATCCCCTGACGCTTCCCGACCAGCGGCATGTGCTGGTCGCCGAGTGGTTCTCCACCGGCCAGTTCAAAAAATTCCACGGCGTCGAATCCGCGCAGTCGGACCGCTACTGGCAAATCCTGCGGGCTTACGCGAAGAACATGGTAGAACACCGTCAGAACACTTTCGAGATCCGCCTGTCGCTAATCAAGACCATGTTGGATGACAACGGCAAGTATAGCTTCGACTTTTCGGAGTTCGACCGGTTCGCACAGGTGTTTTGGGACACTGGCCGCATGGATGCGATGGAAACCGGCCCCGTGACCGAACGTGTCCCGGGCGGCTGGTCGAGCCCCAACATCAAGATACGCGAGTTTTTCACAGTTTATGAGAAGGCCGACGGCAAGGCAAAAAAGGTCGGCGGCGAAGAGTACCTAGCTAATTTTCTGCCAGCCTTCGTCAATCATTTGCGCGAGAAAAAGTGGCTCGACAAGACGCTTTTCCATATTTGCGACGAGCCCGCCAACCACAACGTGACAGACTGGCAACAGGCATCCGACTTCATCCACCGCCACGCGCCCGAACTCCGCCGGATCGACGCGATCGAAACGCCCCACTGCCTGGACCGCCTGGAGGTCTGGGTCCCCAAGCTCGACCATCTGTCCACCTGGCAGGGTACCTTCGAGGACGCCCAACGCCGCGGTAACGAGATGTGGTTCTACACAGTCGGTATCTATCAGGGAGGCTCGCTGATGAACAAGACCGTGGACGTTCGGCTGATCGAGACGAGACTGATGCACTGGCTTAATTACCGTTACGACTTGAAGGGTTACCTTCACTGGGGTTTTAACCAGTGGACCGCTGACCCGTGGAACGCGCCCGGGCAACATCGCGGCGACGGCTGGCACGTGTACCCCAAGAAGGACGGCCTGCTCGATTCACTGCGCTGGGAGCAGATGCGCAACGGGCTGCAGGACTATGAATGCCTCTGGTTGTTGGAAGACAAGACCCGTCAGCTTTTGGCGACACTCAGCCCACGAGCAGCGGGACTGATTGACCCCAAACAACGCAGTCTTGAGATTGCTTCCCAAGTGGTGGCGACATACACCGACTTCAGCCATGACCCACAAACGCTCTATGCCGCCAGGCGTCAGGCGATCGAAGAAACGCTGGCCCTCGACGCCCCGCCCCGCATCATTCTTCAAACGTACCCGCCCGAACACTCCGTCATGGCCAACAACTGCGTGATCGACATCCACGGCTGGGCCGAGCCCGGAACACGCCTGAAGATCAACAAGAAGCAGGAGGTGCCCGTGGCGCCTGACGGCGTGTTTTTCGCGCGCGTGTATCCTTCGCAGGGTTCGGTCACTGTCGAAGCAGAAGGCGCAAAAGGCCGCAAAGTCTTTAACCGCAAGTTCCGGATGCAGTTTTAACCCTAAACAAAAGGTCATAGGCAATATGTTAAAGGTTGAGAGTTCTGCGTTTATCGCTTCGCGGGAGCAAGGACACTCATGTCCTTGCATACGGGGACGGGGCAACATAGATTAAGATTAAGAGCAAGATTACGAGCGTTGAGCGTTGGATGTTTCCCCCTTCAGCGTTGACCGTCGGCCATGGCTGATATCTCTCTGGCTGACAGGACGCGCCGGTAGACACGCACACTGTCGAGCTGGCCGTGGAACCGGGCACGGTCCATTTCCGGATTGAACGCACCGATTGTGATGGAACTGCCGGGGTTGATGCTGCCCCGGCGGTTGAGATTTCCAACCTCTTTTCCGTTTATGTAGAGCCGCATGATCTGGTTGTCGAAGGTTGCGGCAACGTGTGACCACTCGTTAACCGGCAGGGGTTCAGGTCCATTGAGACCGTGGCTCCATCGTTCACGCGGAACCTGCCAGACAGGATGTCCGCCGCTAAGGCCAAGCCTGTATCCATCTGTGCCGCGTGCAACCGTATTCAGCATCCAGCGGTCGGATTGTTTCTCTTCAGTGGGTCTGCACCAGAGCGCCACGGTGATGCCTCCAAGATGGAAGAAGGGAGCGGGTGCCGAGGTTATAGCACCTCCCTCTCCGCAACGCAGAACCTTGCCGTCACGCCCGGCTTCGATCGAAACGCCTTCATTTTTGAGCTGGCAGCTGTTGGGTGAGGAATCGGTGAAGTGGCCGCCTTCCTCTGTTTCGAATTCCCATTGAGCCAGCAGGTCGCCGGTGATGTGGATGGGTTGCCAGGGCATCCGGGTGCCGTAGCCGGTGCGAACCTCTTCGTAACGCTTTTGCGGAGGGGGCATGCCGAGGTCCTCAGGGATGATGTCCGTTATTGATTCCGGCGCCCAGTCGGTACAGAAGACTCGCTTGATGGCATTGACGAAGGTAAACCCGGTGCCTGTCGTCGGCTCGATGTAGTGGCCTTCGCCGAACTCGGTCCAGTTGTCGAAGACAACGATTTTACTGTCCCAGCGCTTAGCCGGCTTGGCATCGACCAGTGTCTTGGCATCGCGGCAGGCAGCCTCGAAGTTCTCGGCTTTCGGATCTTTGATGTAGTTGCCCTTGCCGCGGGTGACCCGGCCCCACGGCCGGGTGTCCCAGCCCATGACCACGTTCGGAATGTCCGGAACGCTGCCGGTGGAGGCGTCGCGATCGATCCATGTCTGCTTGAAGCGGCTGAGCACATCGGTGTGGTCGCAGTAGGCCAGTCCGGCCGGATCCAGACCGACCGGAACCACGCCCGCAGGAATCAGGCCGTATCCCGAAACCGCGTCCCATCCGCTGGCGGCGATCTCGCCGCCGAGCTTTTTATCGGCGGCGTTCATGCAGGCAATAATGCGCAGACCCTTGAAGCCGGCTTTCCGACACTGTGCACGCACCCTGGCAAAGGTTTGTTTTGTTTTTTCAGGGCCTCCCAGTTGGGGAATCAGCCTGCCGGGCTGCCAGACAAAGAGGACGGGTTGATTGTCGATCTTCAGGTAGGAGGGGTGGGAGAAGTAGGTCCTGATCCAGAAGGGCAGCACGTTGTCAAGCAGGTCGGCTTCGTCCTTCACGCCTTTGGCGCAGCCGTTTTCCCACATGATGGTAAACGTGAAGTCGTCGCGGTATTTGGCGTTGAAGAGCCCCTCGTGGATGGCATGCCCGAGTTTGTGTTCGATTTCGGGTTCGTAATGAGCCCGGTACCAGCAGTAGATGAAGCCGGTGATGCCGTGTTCAACGGCATATTTGATGTGCCAGTCGGCGACTTCGGGGGTGCCTTCGTCATACCAGCCAATCGCCGGGCGGCGCTCAGGCCAGGGTTCGATCTTTTTCCAGCCGTAGTGAGTGCCTTCCTTCCAGAGTGCGCAGTAGTGCATCAGGTTGATGTAGTCTGTCTTTGCAGGATGCGGCTCGGGGACATAGTCTGTTCCGGGCAGGTCGGGCCATGGTTCAACCACAAGTGTGAGTGTTTTCTTATACTTTTTGGTGCTTTTTGATGAGACAGCAACGCTCACCGGGTATGTGCCCGGGCGCGAGGCCCGGATGCGCCACGTTGCCAGGTCGAAGTCGTCCATGCCAAGGTAGGGGATGGTCTGTTTATTCCTGCCGAGAATGCGGATGCCCCACGGCACCGAAAGCTTTGCCGTGATATTCTCGGCTTCCCCTCCGACATTCAGGATGCCGGCAACAACCGTTTCTTCCCTGTCCGGGCGCAGCTTGGCGCGGCCGGCAGCCAGAGAGCGGATGTAGTAGGAGGGTGTTCCTGCGGGGCAATCGGCCAGGAGCAGTGTGCGGATACGGACGGGTTCGGTATTTCCGTTGAAACTCAAGGCAACGCGGCGGAGTTTTCCGGTCCAGGCGTCGGAAAGCATGCCGGAGATGATGGTTGGGCGCCCTCCGGGTTGCGGCCGGAAAATGAGCGATCCCGCCCCGTTGTCGGTTATGAAATCGAGACAGCCCGTACAGTCAGGGGAAACGGACTCGAAGGTAAGGCAAAGGAAGGGGTACGGGGCAAGGTCTGTCGACAAAGGCGGACTCACCAGCATGGCCGTGGTGGAGGGGAAGACGGCTGTCAGCATGCCGTCTTCGACTTTGCTGGTTGCGTTATTCTGCGTCTGCCAGGTGTTCCAGACGGAACTGCCGCCAAGGAGCAGCTGTATTCCGGGCCGCTCCTCACGCGGCTGCTGCCCCAGGAGGCCGTGCCACATTGACTGGAGGAGACCCGGTTTAGCGGCCGGTGCCGGCGTCCCGGCGGGCATTGCCGCCAGCAGGGTTGCACGTTCCAGGCCCGGGTTGCGGATTTCCAGTTGCCTGATCTCTCCGTCGACAGGACCGATTTGCAGCGGTTTCGTTCCGGGGCTGATTGGGCCGGCGCGTGCCTGGCTGAACCGTTCGCCATTGACGGTCAGTGTCATGGCCTCTCCTGTCCACCCCGCGTGTACATCATACCCGGTGCCCGGTTTCACGACAGGACCCCGCAGGCGTGATTCCCACTTTCCTTCGACCTGAACGAAGAATGAGAGTCCGCCACCCTCATTTGACCCGTCTACGCGGAGAAGATACTCACCGTCTTTCGTGGCCAGGATCTGGGCACCCTCATTGAGTTTGTTAAGAGAAAAGTTGCAGGTGATCTCCAGACCCGGCCGCAGGCGACATTCAGGACTGTCGGAATGTTCCTGATGTGCGCCGGGAGCCAGACTCTTTCCGTGTCTGACGGTTTGGAAGCCTGAACCGCCACCGGATTGCCTGACAGCTGTTTTGTTTGGTGTGGTCGTTCTCCGGGTGCTGTCTTTGTGCGCCTGCTCAGCCGAAGCGGCAACAGACAAAAACAGGATCATCGCTAAAGCCGGACTATGGACAGTTATCGTTTTCATGAGTTTCCCTTACCTATAACTTCAAGTCTTTTACCACAAAAACACACGAAAAAATCTCGAAAAAAGGCCATTTGACATTAATTGTCATTAGCACACTACTTTCAATAATTGCTTGTTACTACTCGGGTAGTCAGGATTCAGTATTGAGCCTCAACGACTTACGCAGGACTTCGCTTCCCTCTCCCCTGGCCCCTAACCACTAACCCTTGTTCTTCTGCGAGTCAACAAAGTTGAATCGCACCCCTTCTGTGGTTAAAAACTCTAATTCGAGGGTTTGGCGATCTTGAAGGTCCAGGCGTACTCGCAAGGCATGTTGCCGGGATTGACCGCGGGCGGCTGGATCGAGAGCTTGCCGCCTTCACAGAAAAATTTAACAGGCAGTGTGCTGCCGAGCAGCGAGACCGCCTCAGCCCCGGCGACATGCTCTATGACCAGCGCCTCCTGCGGCCAGCGGAAACAGATCGCGTAAAGCGCGTCAGGTTTGCGCGTGAAGTACACTTTGGCCTCACGCATGTTCTTAGGCCGGCGCTGCCAGGCGGTGGTGGCGTAGATCGCCTCGCCGTTGACCTCCAGCCACCTTCCCATGTCGAGCAGCCGCTGCTGCATGATCACCGGGATCAAGCCGTCGGCCTTCGGCCCGATGTTGAGCAGCAGGTTTCCGCCGCGGCTGACTTTCTCCACCAGATTCTCGACGCACTGCTCGGAAGTCATGTAATGCTCTGTGGTCTCGAAGCGGTTGTAGCCGAAAGAGCCGCCGATGCCGCGGCACTCTTCCCAAGGATGCGAGAACTGGGAATCGAGCGCGCTGCCGGAATACACCAGATCATACTCGGTGGTGTAGTGACCGCCGTGCTTGCCGCGCGTCTTCTTGCCCCAGCGGTCGTTTACGACCACCGTCTCCTTCACCGGCGAATCGTTATACAGCCACTCCAGAAAATCGACGCTGCGCAGCTCTTCGTCGGTAAAATCCTCGCCGTCGGTCCAGAATATCTCCGGCTCATAGCGGGTGATCAGCTCTTTCATCTGCGGCATGTTCATTTCCGCAACCCAGCGCCCGATGCTTTCTTTCGAATACAGCGGGTTGCCCCACTCGCGCAATGAATAGTACAAGCCCATGTGTAGACCGGCCTGCTTGACCGCCGTGCTCAACTCGCCGGCGAGGTCACGGTGCGATCCCAAGAATTGCGAGTTCCAGCGCGGGCTGTAGGCGCTGGGGAATAGCGCGTACCCGTCGTGATGCTTGGAGGTCAGCACCACATAACGCGCCCCTGACCGCTTGAAAAGATCCGCCCATTCACGAGGATTGAAATGCTCGGCCCGGAACTGCGTGGCAAAATCAGCATATGTCACATGCGCGCCATAAGTGCGGGTGTGAAAGTTGGTGACCGCAGCGTCGTTGTTGCGCATGCGGTTGTCGTAATGCTCGGAATATTTTGCGGAGACGTTGACTTCGTCAACCGGCGCGTATGCTGGCACGGCATATACCCCCCAATGGATGAAGATGCCGAACTTCGCATCACGCCACCACTGCGGCACCGGCCGCTTGTCCAGCGATTCCCAGTCCGCCTTATAAGTTTCACCAGCGGCCATCCGGCAGCAACAAGCTATCAGCACAAACGAAGCAAAGCGTTTCATGGGATCTCCCTGGTTAAATACAAGTAATGCTACACGGTATGCCCTGCTTAATCCATCATGATTCCTTGTATTTGACGCTGCAGAATCACTGTGGCCGTGGCCGGGAAGCGGCACTCTTCTTGATAATGCGGTTTTTGGGAGCACCGTGAGGCTTGATCCCGAGACCATCCTTTGCCCCTGGTTTAGCCTTGCCCTTTGGCTTGGTACCGTCTTTTGCCTTTGCCTTCGCCTTCGGTTTCGGCTTCGATTTCGTCTTGGGCTTGGGCTTGGGCTGACCTTTGGTGTCTGCCGTCTTGCGCTGCCGGAAAGACTTTGTCTTTCCAGATTTTCCAGAAGGCGCCGCTTCGACTTCCATGTCGATGCCGAACACGCCGGCAAGTTCTCCCGCGTCCAGCGTCTCATCTGAACCAATCTCTCCGGCAGCCGACGGCGCGTCTACCGCGGCCTCGATCAGATCGGCAGAGTCCACGCCACGCAACAAAAAGAGCAGTTCCGGCTGTGAATCAAGCCGGTTGCCGATGCCATACATGGACGCCGCGATGTGTTTGCACATATACGCGCCGTCCGGACAAGAGCACTTGAAAGAAATCTCCATGGGTTCCGGGAAAAGCCCCTCTCCCTTGCGGGTCATGATCTCCATGACTTCACCGGAAATGCTGCCGCGCAGAAGTTCCATCAAAGTGCCAATTTTCCCGACGCATGACCGGCGTATCGCCTCCCAGCGTTTTTCCACGATCGGCTTGATGCTGATCTCGACTTTGTAAAGCGATGTTCCCATCACTTTGGCATTGACGCTGCCCGCGACGATCTGCAGGTCGATGACGCTGTTGCTGCGCACATACGAGCGTCCGCGCGGCAGGCGGTTCGCATAATCGTGGTAGGATTCGATGTTCTTGCACCATGACTTGCCCCAGAAAGTCTTGGTTATGGCGAAACCCTCCAGCACGACCGGCGATAACTTGACGCCTTTTTTTTTCAGCGCTCGCCGTTTCTTGGCGGCATCGGCGATACGCTCGCCCTTACTCTTGCTCTGCGGAAACATGCTGTAACGCTCATAACGGTGGCGGTAACTGTAACGGCTCATATCAATATTCCTTCCCATTTTTATTGAGGCTTAAGTTTCAACGCGACAAAACGCAGGAGTTCTTTGTCGCTCATTTCAGTCAACAGCTTCTCGCCGCCTGCTTTAAGCACTTGATCCGCCAACTCCCGCTTGTCTTCCAGCATGTCGTTGATGTTCTCCTCGACTGTGCCGCGACAGATGAAGTTGTGGACGATCACGTTCTTTTTCTGCCCGATGCGAAACGCGCGGTCGGTCGCCTGGTTCTCCACAGCCGGATTCCACCAGCGGTCAAAGTGGATCACATGCGACGCCTGTGTCAGGTTCAGACCGGTGCCCCCCGCCTTGATCGAAAGCACAAAGAATGGCGGGCCTTCGTCGCGCTGGAACGCGCTGACCAGCGAGCGCCGGCGCTTGACCGGCGTGCCTCCGTGCAAGATCAATCCGGGACGCTTGAAAACGCCACTCAGAAAAGCGGACAGAGGTTCCGTGATCTCACGGTACTGCGTGAAGACCAGCACCTTGTCCTGCCGTTCGGCGATCTCCGTGCACAATTCACGCAAACGCTGAAATTTACCGCTACGGTTTTCAGAAAAATCTCCGTCACCCGATGCCTGTGCCGGATGGTTGCATATCTGCTTGAAACGCATCAGGTTCGTCAAGATCAAACCCCGCCTTTTCATAGGATCGCCGTCGGCCTCCCCTTCCAAAGCCTGTTTAAGCTGCAAGACTTGCGCCGCGTAGGCTGCTGCCTGATCGCGTGACAGGTCGCAATAGGCCGACATGATCGTCTTTTCCGGCAGGTCGGCGATAACCTTCTTGTCGGTTTTGAGTCTGCGCAGAATATATGGGCGTGTCAGCCTGCGCACCGGCGCGTAGGCATCAGGCCGGTCTTCACGTGAAACCACAAAGTTCGAGAATGCCTTAGCACTGCCCAGCAGACCGGGATTGATGAAATCGAAAATAGACCAGAGATCTCCAATGCGGTTCTCGACTGGTGTGCCGGTCAGGGCCAGCCGCGCCATAGCCTTGAGTTTCTTTACGGCGCGTGTCTGTTTCGTGCCCGGGTTTTTGATAGCCTGGGCTTCGTCCAGAATCACCACGCTCCATTCGGTATCGGCCAGCCAGGCCATGCGGGAAGCCATGCCGTATGTTGTGGCCACCAGATCCACTTTGTCCAAAAGTCCGGCAGGTTTCTTTTCCAACTTATCAAGTATTTCAGCGTTCGCGTATGCAGGATGGGCAATCAAAAACCGCAATGAAGGTGTGAAACGCCTGGCCTCATCCTGCCAGTTGGTCAGCAGCGAGGCTGGCGCAATCAGCAGCGAAGGCGTGTGCCGCCCGCTTTCCTGCTTGAGCCACAGCAACAGGGC
>CAZKZI010000047.1:0-2198 GCA_964557205.1 uncultured Lentisphaeraceae bacterium | reverse complement strand
CGGTTTCCGTTTCGCCGCCGATGGCGGCACCGGACAAATAACGCATGGCATCGGCAAAAGAGACACCGCCTTGCGCAGCGGCCTGCTCGATCTTCTCCCAGTGGGCCAGTGCCTGCGTGAGCTGCTCGCGGTTGACCTCCACCCATTTCCCGCGCAATGAGACCAGCCCGCAGCCGGCTTCCAGCAAAGCTGTCATCTCTTCGGCGGAGAGCGCCTCCCCGTCCAGCGTCACCGACATCCTGAAATCAAGCATGGCGTTGGCGCCTAGGCGCGAGGGCTGGCGGTCTCCGAGCGCGATGCTGACAACCGGACGCGGCGGTTTGCGCGGATTCCACCAGTCGGGCATACGAACAATCAGGCCGCACTCCTCCAGCAGCGGGATGTCACGCAGAAAACGGTAGGCGTCACGCGCTGTCAGCGCCAGAGGCTGGTATATGCGCCCGGACTCATAAAGCTCTTTCACAAAAGCGCATTTTTCGACTGCCGCCTGAATCGGCTCCAGCAAGCGCAACAGCGCGGCGCGGTTCTTGGCACCCGCATACTCGCTCAGCGCCCGCTTGAGCGGCATGTGCTGGACACGTCCGATGTCCGAGATCTTGACGGCATAGGTGGAGATAAAAGCGAACGGGCGCTCAGGATTCTTCTTGTTGTCCGCCAGATGAAAGGTGACCCTGCCGACCGAGCGCCAGGCAGGATTGATCTTATGCAGAAAGGTTGCCAGTCCGCCGGACTCCGCCACCTTATGCCGCACGGCAGCATGAGTTTCCGTCCAAAGCTTCTCAGCCAGCGCGGCATTGAAAAATTCCATGCCGCGGAAAGGCATTGCGTTATCGATCCACCCCTGCCACTCCGAGGCCGATGGCGACGGCACATCTGGAAATTCGTCAGCCGCCGCTTTGGGCGCGTGGCATAAAGCAGTCAGATAATCCCGGGTGAACGCACGCGCGAAAGCCAGCGAACTGGTCAGCGGCTCATTGCAGGCGGCAAGTTCAATAAAACCCTCCGCCGCCGAACGCCCGAACGCCTGCTGCCAGTGCGCCGCGGTTTTTTCGGACTGTAGCATACCCGTAGCGTCCGCTTCCACAAGGTAGAAGCTGCCGCTTGGCGATAGACATAATTCGACAGTCATAAATCAGCGCGAAATATATCGCAGAAACGCCCCCCGCGTCTATATATAACCGTGGAATTCAGCGTTCAACTTGGGGGTGGGGATTGGAAATTTAGGCGGTATCCTGAGTCCTGCATCCTAGTTCCGGGCTTTAGAGCGGGGAGGTTTTTTTGTCGGACAAGGCGATGCGCTCCAGCAGCCTAGAGATCGTGCGGAGTTCATCGGACAGACAGGCATCGCCCCAACAGGCAGTCAGGCACTGAGCAAACACAGCGGCATCAAGCTTCTGACCGGAGCGCAAGGCATCAAAGGCGGAACTTGCAGGACAATCCTTGTCTGCCGCCAGTGTGCGCAAACCAGCCAGCGCCCCGGCCGCAAGGTTGAGCGGTTCCAGCCCCTGCCCGAGGCAAAGCCTTATCGAACCGAAGATGCGGTCGGTGCATCCGAGTTTGCGCAACGGGTCACGCGTCGCCCGCGCGACAGTGTCCGCGAGATGCGGATTGGTCATGCGCTCCAGCAGATCCTCGGCATAAGCCTTGAACCCCTGCTCCGTGAACAACGCGTCGCCGTGCCGGCAGTAACGCTGGGTCAGCGCCGCGCCAGCCTCGTCGATAAAGGCTTTGCGCGCAAGCTCCAGCAGTTCGGGCCGGTCGCGCAACTCCGACATCAGGGCAAATCCGCAATCCTGCGCCAAAAATCCTAAGAGCGTGTGAATGGCGTTGTGACCGTATAGTTTGGCCTCCTCGAAAGGTAGCAGGTCATCCTTCTCTTCGAACGCCATGATCCCCGGTTTGAAACCGGGAAGAGTTATGCGCGACACCAGGATGCGGTTGAATGCCTCAACCAGAAAAGCCCGCGTAAAGCCTGGCGCGACCGGCACCAGACCACGCCGCGCGATCTCAGCCGGGTCGTTGATGACCTGGCTCATTTTACCGATCACGGTGTTCAGATACTGCACAGGCCGCGGACGTGCGCCTGGTGGCAGCGCGGCCTGCACATCCTTCTCCAGAATCTCGGCCGCGTGGTTGTTGTTCTCGGCGGTATAGACCACGGTCTGCCCGCCGCCGCCGAGACCCTCCGCGATTAAGCC
>CAZKZI010000046.1:0-19996 GCA_964557205.1 uncultured Lentisphaeraceae bacterium | reverse complement strand
ATAGCCTACAGCCTAAAAAGCTAACAGCCTATGCGTCCTATGGGACGCTACTGTTCTCGAAGCAACAAAAAAATTCGCAGAGGGTTGACGGTGTGGCGTTTTTTTGTTAAAACATCTGGTATACAAGTTTGAAGCACTAGGATTTTTATTTGGTATCATTATGGAATCGGGGCGGTTGATGTCAGAAAACGCGACAACAAGAGCGGTGAGGGCAGTGCGTCAGCGCCTGCGTGACGGCGGGGTGGTCAACGGGATATTCTGCAAAACCACAGCGCCGGAGTTTATCGAGTGTATCGGCCACGCCGGGTTCGATTTCTGCATATTGGACATGGAGCACAGTCCCGTCGGTTTCGAGACTTTGCAGAACCTGATCCGCGCCGCCGAAGTGTCGGGTGTGTTGCCTATAGTGCGTACACGCGACGCGTGTGAGGGCAGCATTGCCACGCCGTTGGACCTGGGGGCGGCAGGCATTCAGGTGCCGCAGGTGGCGGAACGCGAGACTGCCGAGGCGGTGGTGCGCGCCGCACGCTATGCCCCGGCCGGCCAGCGCGGCGTCTGCCGTTTCGTGCGCGCCGCCGCTTTCTCCGCCATGAGCCACACGGAATATTTTGCGGCGGCCAACGAGGCGCTGGTGATACTGCAGCTCGAGGGCACGCACCTGGAGGCTTACGAGGAGATCGCTAAAATTCCCGGGGTGGACATTTTGTTCATCGGGCCTTATGATTTATCGCAAAAATTGGGTTTGAACGGCGATATCGAAAATCCGCGTGTGCAGGCTGAGATCCGCAAGATCATCGCGGTCGCCAAAGTCAAGGGCAAGACGGTCGGCATCTTTGCCGACACGCTGGGGCAGGCCCGGCTCTGGGAAGGCCTGGGTTGCCAGTATATAGCATACTCTGTTGACGTCGGCTTGTTCTACAACGTTTGCCGCGAGACCGTGCAGGCACTGAAAGGCTTGTGACATGGGCAAGAGCTGGAAAAGGATGATCGCGCTGCTGGGACCGGGCATTTTCGCCATCGGTTATTCGATCGGCACCGGCAGCGTGACGGCGATGGCGAAGGCCGGCAGTCAGTACGGCATGCAGTTGTTGTGGGTGCTGGCGCTTAGTTGCATCTTTTCCGGTTTTCTGATGGAGGCGTACGGGAGGTTTGGCGTGGTTACCGGAGAGACCTCGCTGTATGGCATCCGCCAGCATCTACCCGGCGGCAAAGCCGTGGCTATCGCGATATTGATCGGTGTGGTCACGGCTCAGTACACCTGTCTAGGCGGCATCTTGGCACTGTCATCCGGTGCGGTTTATGAAACCCTGGGCATTTTTTTTCAATCCCTTCCGCAAGAGAGTTACTGGGCGAGTCTAGCGATCGCGGTGGTTTTAATAGCTGTCATTTATGCTCTGCTGATCAATGGTCGCTACAGCTTTTTTGAGAAAGTGCTGGTCTTTTTCGTGACGCTGATGGGCGCGACTTTCATCATTTCGATGTTCGTGGTCTGGCCATCACCTGAAATTCTGAAACAGGCGGTGGTGCCTTCTATTCCACAGCAAGATGGCGCTTTGTTGATGATAGCTTCTTTTGTGGGCACGACGATGTGCGCGCCGACCTTTGTGACGCGTCCGCTGTTGCTGAAGGAAAAGGGGCTGACAGCAGATAACCTTAGGGAGCAGCGCATTGACGCGGTCGTGTCGGTCACGCTGATGTTTGTGATCAGCGGCTCGATCATGACTGTGGCGGCGGGCGCGCTTTACGCGCACGGCAAGGAGATCGTCAGGATACTCGACATGGCGCATACGCTCTCGCCGTTGGCCGGCCGGACGGCGGTGGCGCTTTTCATGTCAGGAACGGTTTGCGCCGGACTCTCTTCGATTTTCCCGATCCTGATGGTCGCGCCCCTGTTGCTTTCCGATTACCGCGTGGGGCGAATGGAGACCCGCACGCGCTCCTTCAAGCTGATCTGCCTGGCTGCCTGTGCGCTTGGTCTGGTCGTGCCCGCGTTGGGACGCAACCCCATCTCCATCACGATCATGGCGCAGGTGGCGAATGTCTTTGTCCTGCCGCTCACGGTGCTGGCGATAGTGCTGCTGGTCAACCGCAAGGATCTGATGGGCAAAAACAGGGCAGGCCTTATCCTCAACGCCGGGCTCGCCCTGGCCTTCATCTTCTCTTGCGTGATCGCCGCCACTGGCACACGCGCCATTGTGGGAATGTTCTGTGATGTTCTTTAAATTCAACCGGATAAATAAAAACAAAGACAAGGAGTAAAGCGATGAAAACAGTAAATCAGGTTTTAGCTTTTCGGGGGTCATGGTTGTTAACATGCGTCGCCGCTTTTGGTGTTTTATGTGCATGCAATGTTATTGGAGCCTCCAGTGTTTTATCGTTTCCAAGGGGCGCTTCTGACAATTATGTGCAGACCACGGCCAGAATAACCACTGTTTTTTCACTTACGCTGTTGCCGGCGTTTCCCAACGGCGCTGAGATTTTAAAGGACTATGAGCATCCGCCCGTTAACTTCTCACCCGGAGAAGAATATGGTGACGAGGAGCGTAAATACCAGGGCATACCAACAATCGAGCGTGCGCCCGGAGGACGGCTGTGGGTTGCTTGTTATGCTGGCAAAGTCTGGGAAGACCGCTATAATTACATCTTGGCTGTTACCAGCGCCGACGACGGTGAAACATGGAGTGACATACGTTTTGTGATCGATCCTGATGGAGATGGTCCTTTGCGTGCTTCCGATCCATGTCTCTGGTTGGACACAGCCGGCAGACTATGGTTGTTTTGGGATATAAATAAAGAGTGGGACAGGTCGTTAACGCTCACTTTTGCCATGACAACCGATAACCCGGATGACCAGAATCCTGTCTGGAGCAAACCTCGAGTAATATGCAAAGGCGTAACCCTCAACAAACCGATAATCAGAGGTAATGGCGAATGGATGCTGCCTACCGCAATATGGAACACGGACTATAGCTGCCGCGCCATGGTTTCATTGGACAAGGGCTTAACTTGGTCGTTACGCGGTTCCGCCAATGTTCCGCCTAACCGTCGGAATTGTGACGAGCCGATGATTGTAGAACGCCAGGACGGTTCGCTTTTTCAACTGGTAAGAATCATTAAATTCGGCATCGGAGAATCGGTTTCGTTGAATGATGGGCGCACATGGACAGAGGTTGAGGATTATCTCCCGGACGCCACATCACGGTTTTATCTGCGACGTCTGATTTCCGGACGGTTAATTCTTATCAAACACGGTCCGCTTGACCGCAAGATTGGACGTTCACAATTGACCGCTTATCTGTCGGAAGATGAAGGCCGGAGCTGGATAGGCGGTCTGACATTGGACGAGCGTTCAACCGTCTCCTACCCTGACGGCACACAATCGCCTGACGGCATCATTCGTGTGGTTTACGACTGGAACCGGGGGGAGGACAAAAATATTCTGATGGCAGTTTTCACGGAAGAAGACATTCTGGCGGGGAAATTCTGCAGTTCCACGGCGCGTCAACGCGTTTTGGTCAATAAAGCCACCGGCATTAATCCTAGATTAAAACCCAAATTAAGCGCCAATGAAAACGGCAAACCGCTGCAGACAAACTCGGTTGCGACATTTCGAGCCTTGGTCGGTGAAAACGGCCTGCTGAAAGAAGGCGCCACGATATTTTCAGACCGCGACTATCGGTTTCACAGCCTGCCGGATCAATTGAACGGTAAAAGGTTTATTAAATCTTCCATTGACGGCGTTAAAGCGGTTTGCGATAAATCCGGATATGTTTATGTGATAACTCCATTAAAAGGTCGTAATGCAGACAGCCTGGAGTCTTTCTTGATGAAAAGCGGTTTTGAAAAATGCGCGGTAAAAGAGTTCGTGCTTTTTCTGATTGACGGCAAAGAAGGACCCTCAAGAGCCTGCTCGGTTTTTCAAAAACATGTTAACAAAAGTGAAATGCTTGAACTGGCCAAATGGGGAATCATTGTGTTTGCGCCGCCGCAGCATCTGGAGCCGCCGCCCGTCAAGGCCAATGCAGTTCATAAACAACCTGTACCTTAGTCCACTATAAAGGGGGTTTAGTTCAGCGGATCTTGGTTCCGTCTCCGCTGGTTTTAGCGGTTGACTTCAGGCCAAATGTGTCACATAATGTGTCACATGAAAACAGCCACCATACGTCAGATGCGGCATGATCTGGGGACAGTGCTCTCATGGGTCGCCGAGGGCGAGGAGGTCACGGTTTTGAAACGCTCGAAACCCGTGGCCCGGCTTTGTCCCCTGCGACCGACCGCGCCACCGGACGTCAAGATGCCGGACTTCGCGGCCCGCGCCAAGGCCATCTTCGGTGACAGGATCATACCGAATGCGGTTTTAGAAGAGCGCGAGAATAGCCGATGGTAGTTTATGCCGACACAAGTTTTCTGTTCTCGCTGTACGCGCAGGATGCAAACACCGTTAATGCCGCAAATGCGGCAAAACGTGGGCGGCTTGTCTTACTTTATACGGATTTCCATCGGCATGAACTCCGCAATGCGTTCAGGTTGTCGGTTTTTCGCGGGCATATTGATGACCGCGAATGTCAACGACTTATACAACTGGTAGAAAGCGACGCATCGGATGGATGTCTTTTGGATGTTCCACTCGCGTGGACGGAAGTGTTTGCGGAGGCGGAGGCTTTGAGCGCGGCTCACACCGGTAAGCTCGGGACGCGCGCTTTCGATATCCTGCATGTGGCGGCGGCGGTGGTGCTGGGAGCTTTGGCGTTTTACACCTTTGACGCGCGGCAAAAGGCGCTGGCTAAGAAGGCCGGGCTGAAGGTAAAACCGTAGTTAGGAGATTAAACTGTGGCAGAAGCGTTAAGTGAGATAGCGTATAGGCACATCGCCAAGAAACTGATGTCTGCGGAGCTGGCGGTGGGCCAGAAGATATCGGAGCAGAAGATAGCGGCGGAGTGCGGTATCAGCCGTACCCCGGTGCGTGAGGCGGTGCGCCAGTTGGTCGAGGAGAGGCTGCTGTATCAGTTGCCGCGCAGCGGGACTTACGTCACGGATGTGAAACGCGATGAAATCATCGAGGCTTACGAGATCCGTATGGCAATGGAGTGCTTTCTGATCGACAAGGCGATCCGCAACATGACACTGAAAGACCGCCGCGAGCTGCGGCGTCTATGTGACGAAATGCATTCAGTGATCAGTATCAACCGCGACACCGGGTCGGAACTGCTTGACGATGCGTTGGTTGTGCCTTTCCTTAAGGCCGATCTCTCGTTTCATCTGATATTGCTGCACGCCGCCCAAAACCGTACTGCGGTCAAGGTCGTCACCAGCGCTTATCAGCGCAACCGCTTTTTCGGTCATCACAGCCACCGCCGCGACCTGCTGCATCTGGCATGGGCTTGGCGTCACCACACTTTGATCGAGAAGGCCGTGCGTCAGGGCGACGCCGAAAAAGCCCGCGAGGCGCTGCGCAACCATATCACGCGCAGCATGAACGACGCGCTCAAGAATTTTGACATCTCGGAGCGCCATGCGCCGGAGCTTGACGATCCTGTCAATGTCGCGGTAGCGCGACTCACGGGCTTAGACTGACGCATACGGGTCATTACCGTTGCAGTTCAACGAGGGTTTCGAAGTGGGCGGTGCGGGGGAACATGTCGAACAGCCTGAAGCGGCGCAGGCGGTAGGGACCGCGCAGCAGCGGCAAAAGGTCGCGCGTGAGTGTGGCTGGATCACATGACACATAGAAGACGCGGCGAATGCCGCTATCGATCAGCGCCGCCACGGTCGAGGTGGGCAGACCCTCGCGCGGCGGATCGACTATGACGGTAGTGTTGTCAGGTTTTACGATATTGGCGGTCCAACTGTTTGCAACGCGGCCGATCTCGCTGCAAAAGAATTTTGCCCTCACACCTAAAGACGTGGCGTTAAAGCGCGCGGCGTCGACTGCGGTTCGACCGGATTCCACGCCGGTCAGGCGGGTGCCGCCTGCCGCCGTGCAGGCGAAGCCGAACATGCCGACCCCGCAGAAGAGATCAAGCACTTCGGTAGCGGACGGGCCTTCGGCGAACCAGTCGGCTACGGTTCGCGTCAGTTCATCGCTCACCTGCGGATTGACCTGAAAAAATCCGTCATGGGCCACGCTCAACATGCCGGAAGGGGTCTTTTCGGTTATGCGCCGATCTGGCGGAGGCAGAGACCCGCCTCTGTCCGCCCAGCAGAGTACGCCATCTTGCGGCGTGTGGCGGAAGGTAATGTTTGTGCCGTCACTTAATTCGCGGATGGTTCCCGCCGAAATCAGGTGGCCAAGAGAGCGGTTGATCGCCTCGCAGGCTAAAGGACAGGCCGGTATTTCCAGCAGGCGGTGTGATTGCTCCAGCATGTAGCCGAGCCGCACGTTGCTACCTGTGCTTTTCGCGTGCAGCACGATTTTGTTGCGGTAATGCAGCGGTGCTGGAGACGGTAGCGGCGGCAGTTTCACTACGGTGTCGCTACCGGGCAGGCGGCGCAGGAAGCCTTCAAGTTGCATCTGCTTGGCCGCCACTTCAGCGGCGTATGCCAGGTGGTCGTAAACGCAACCAGGAACGCGGCATGGCGCACCGCCCTCAGGGTCGGCGACACGGCAGCATGGAGTGATGCGTTGCGGCGAGGATTCGATGACCTCCAGAAGCTCGGCGCGCGCATAATGCTTTTTAGTCGCGGTCACCCTTGCCATGACTGTTTCGTCAGGCAGTGTGCCAGGCACGAAAACGACCAGGTCGTTGACACGCGCGATCCCGTCACCGCCGTAGGCCAGGGATTCTACTCGGCACCTCAAACTTTCTCCGACGGGTATCATCCGGTAATCTCGCCGTAAAGGGTCTGGGGGGCGGCGCGTGTGATGCGCACATTCACAAGGTTTCCGGCAGAGATACCGGAACCTGGCTCGAAGATCACGATTTTGTTGCCGGATGAACGGCCCGACCAGCGGGATGTGTTGCGCAGGCTGGGGCCTTCGGCCAGCACCTCCTGCACTGTGCCGACCAGTTGCTGATTGATCAAGGTGCCGCGAATGTCCTGATCTTCCAGCAATATCTGGTTGCGGCGCATCTTCTCTGCGTCCGGCACGTCATCCGGCAATGCGGCGGCGGGCGTGCCGGGTCGTGGCGAATATTTAAAGATGAAGGCGTTGTCGAAGCTGGCCGCGTTCATGAGTGTGCGTGTTTCTTCAAAATCAGATTGGCTCTCACCCGGGAAACCGACGATCACGTCGGTGGTGAGGGCGATGTCGGGCATGGCGTCACGCAGGCGGCTTATAGCGCTAAGATAATCCTCGCGCGTGTATCCGCGGCGCATAGCCTTCAATATGCGGTCGGAACCGGATTGGCAGGGGAGGTGCAGATGGCGACAGACCTGCGGCAGAACTTCCATGGCGTGAACGAGCTGTTCGGTACAGCCGGACGGGTGGCTGGAAGTGAATCGCACACGCGCGATACCGGGAATATTGGCCACAGCCTCAAGCAGGCGCGCGAAGGGCTCGGCGAGGCCGTGTCGGCTGAGAGCCCCGTAGTTATTGAAAACAGTGTTTTTAAGGCCGTATCGCATGACGCTCTGTCCCAACAGCGTAACCTCGCGGATGCCGTTGCGCGCCAGAGAGGTGATCTCGGCGATGATCTCCGCAGCCGGACGGCTGTACTCCGCGCCACGGACATCCGGCACGATGCAGTAAGAGCAGCGGCGCTCGCAGCCGAGCAGGATGGTGACAAAGGCGGAACAGGCCATGCTGTTATGCGCGTCGGGAATGTCGGGGTTTTCCTGGAGGTCGGAAATCTCGCAAATGTCGGTTTCTCCGTTCCGCACCCTTTGCACCATGCGCGGGATGGCTCCGCAACGGCGTGTGCCGACCGCGAAATCCAGGGTCGGAACTCGCTTGAAAATCTCTTGGCCGAGACGTTGCGCCATGCAACCCATAACGCCCACGATCAGGTCGGGACGCTCACGTTTAGCCGCACAAAGCAAACCGAGTTTGCCGAGAGCCTTGTCCTCGGCTTTGCCGCGCACGCTGCATGAGTTGACTATGATCAGGTCGGCCTCGTCTTCTGTGGCGGCCGGTGAATGTCCGGCGGCCTCCAACATGGTTGAGACCGACTCGCTATCCCGCACATTCATCTGGCATCCATAGGTGCGTATCGAATAAAGCATATTAAAGACTCAGGTGGAATAGTGAGTAGTGAAGAGTGAAGAGTGAAGAGAGATTTACGATTTAGGCTGGGGTTTGGGGTCTATATCCGGGGCGTTAGAGCAGTCAGGGTTGTTTGTTCTCGCTCGGGGGCGAGGAGTTGGGTGAATCGGAAAACTGGTCTGTGATGCGCTCGATGATATTCACATAAGACCAATCCGGATTTTCAAGCGTGCCGAAAACCCGGAACTCCAGCAGCATGCGGGAGAACGGCAGCGACAAGAAATGAGTGATGCGCCCCGCGATGGTCCTTTGTCTGAAGATATTGGCTCGAATCACAAAATCGACCTGATCAGTATCAATATTATAGTAACCGCGGCCGTTTATGCTGAATATATTGCCTTCGATCAGCAAGTTTTTGGTGTGCAGGACACCGTTAGTGATGTTGAAATCCATTGAACCTGAAGACTGGTTGACGACAGAGGATACGCCCGGTATATTGCGGGCCAGATAATCCGTGAAGCCGGCGAAAATCTTCATGCGGTGAATCAGCCCGTTGGAGATTATGACTTCGCCTGATCCGTAAAGCTGCGGAATTGTCTTGCCGCTGGTGGGGCCCGACAGTTTTATAGTTCCGGAGACCAGACCCGCCCGCGCGTTGGTCACGTTGAACGCCTGCGACAGTTCATCGAGTCCGACCTTATCCAGTTTTACGTTGGTTTCGAACACGGTCGAGCTGGCGGAATATTCCGGGAAGTAAAAAAAGATATCGCCTGTCACTTCGCCGCCGCAGTCTGTCTTTCCGGCGACATCGCTTATGTGCGCGGTGTACCCGGTTATGGAGAGGTTGCCGGAGAGGTCATTCAACGGCAGATTCAACACAGCGGCCTTGTCCAGCCTGATTCTGCCCGCGACATCGTTTGTCACGGTGCTGACGCTTGAGGAAAGGGCGATCACGCCTTTGGCGGAAAGGGACGGCATCGTCAAAAAGCGCACGCGATCCAGTTCGCCTCGGTTCAAGATGTTGAGGATGTCCAAAAGCTGGCCGGCGGCCATGTCGGCATCAGCCTCCAGTTCCAGTCCCTCGGTATCCTCGTTGTACACCAGACGTCCGTTGATCGGCCCGGTAGAGCTTCTGGCCGACATCGGGTGGATCACGACCACGGTGTCAGAGTTTGTTTCTGTGGCTACTATCTTGCCTTTGGCAAACTCCATCGGCACTCCTCGGTATGAGCAAGGACCAACATCGAGGTCCAGTTCAAAGGCGAAATCGCTGGTGTCGATATTCGCGGAGATGGAAAAATCGGCATCCACCGGACGTTTGATTTCAGAGAAACATTCGATCTGCCGGATGGCGCCGCGGGCGTGCAGCACTTTTAACAGCGGCATGATATTAGGCGGCAAAGCCTGTCCCGAGACTTTGCCGACAACAACGCGCTGCTTCAAATCGACGGTGGCGTGTCCCGCCACTGACATATCAAAAGCTTTGTCAGGCCACTTGATGTCGACATCGGAAAACAATATCCTGTCACTGTCGATATTCATCATGGCAGACAGCTTGCGGGCTTTTATGCCTAATATGTCAAGGTTTTCGAGGCTGATAGGAAACGGCTTAAGATCAGGCATGCGTTCAGGTTTTTCCGGCTTGGGCTTTTCCTTTAAAACGCCCGGTGGAGGCAGAGAGGGCATTGAGAGGTTTTTTATGCTTACACCGCTGACACGCTCGCTCATGGCCATGTTCGGTTTGAACGAGATGTTGACGGAAACCTCTTCGGCTGAAACCAGAGCTTTGGCGGCGACGTGTTTGGGCAGTGCCTTTATACGGTGGAGTCGGAGGCCGTGTTTCAGGTTGAACGACGCGCGGTCGATCCGCACGTAGACATCGTCGTTGGAAAGGGCGGCGGCCAAGCGGTTAAGGACAGGCGCCGGGATGTTGCGGTCGAGGACATAGAGGGTCAAGAAAATCGCGCCAACTAATATCAGCAGCAGCCAGAAGACCGTTTTCAGAGCTGCTCCGAGGTATTTTAAAAGTTTCCACATAAACGACCAGTGCCTTGACCATATCCGTTAGTCAATAGCTTACCCAAGAAGCACGGCGGCGGGCAACAGGAAAGGGTGGCGGATTATGTGAAAAGTGAGCCGGTCTCAACGCATCCGCGCGGCCAGAGCCTTGGCGAAGGCGCTGCAAGAGACTTCGTTAGCGCCTTCCATAAGGCGGGCAAAATCGTAGGTCACGGTTTTAGACGAGATCACCGCGTCCATGGCGGCGATAATCTTATCGGCGGCCTCGGTCCATCCCATGTAGCGCAGCATCATTTCGCCGGACAGAATCAGCGAGCCGGGGTTGACCTTGTCGAGATTGGTGTATTTCGGAGCCGTGCCGTGGGTGGCCTCGAAACAGGCCACGCCGGTGGTGTAATTGATGTTGCCGCCCGGGGCGATGCCGATGCCGCCTACGCAGGCCGCCAATGCGTCTGAGATGTAGTCGCCGTTCAGGTTGAGAGTGGCGATCACGTCGTACTCGTTCGGCCGGGTCAGCAATTGCTGCAGGAATGCGTCGGCGATGCAGTCTTTGACAGTGATCTCGCGTCCGGTCTTGGGGTTTTTGAAGGAGCACCACGGGCCGCTGCCGATGGGCTTGGCGCCGTAAGCTTCTTGCGCGAGCGCATAACCCCAATCGCGGAAGCCGCCCTCCGTGTACTTCATTATGTTGCCTTTGTGGACCAGAGTGAGGCTGGCGCGGTCATTGGCGACGGTGTAGTCGAGGGCGGCCTTCACCAGGCGGCGGGTGCCCTCGATGGAAACCGGTTTGATGCCGATGGAAGAGGTCTCGGGGAAGCGGATTTTTTTAACGCCCATCTCATTTTGCAGGAACCCGATCACTTTCTGCGCCTCGGCGGTTTGCGCCAGCCATTCGATGCCGGCATAGATGTCCTCGGTATTTTCGCGGAAGATCACCATATTGGTGCGTTCCGGATGTTTGACGGGGGAGGGGACGCCTTTGAACCAGCGAACGGGGCGCAGGCACACGTAAAGGTCAAGCTCTTGGCGCAGGGCCACGTTCAGCGAACGTATACCGCCGCCGACGGGGGTGGTCAGCGGGCCTTTGATCGACACCAGGTATTCGCGGCAGGCGTCCAGGGTTTCCCGGGGCAGCCAGGTGCCTTCGCCGTAGAGTTCGTTGGCCTTTCCGCCGGCATAAACCTCCAGCCAGGCGATTTTGCGGCTGGAGCCATAGGCGGCCTCGACAGCGGCATTCCATACGGTCATGGCCGCGCGGGTGATGTCTGCGCCGATGCCGTCACCTTCTATGAAAGGGATAACCGGTTGTGACGGAACGTTGAGGACACCGTTGGCGCCCATGGTAATTTTTTCGCCGAAAGAGGGAAGTATGATCTTGTCGTAAGCCATCATTGTTTCTCGTTTGTTAATATTAGCGGCTAAGCGCCAACTTCACTTGTGCTCTTGAAATGGGGTGTGAGTATAAGCCAATATGCGCGGTTTTGGCAAATAAAACGAAAAACTCCTGGCTGCCCAATGGGCAACCGGGGTTCAATGACACCGAAATCCTTGGCGAATACTGTATGTTCGAGGATTCCGATTACTTACCCGTTAAAGTCGCCGGGCTTGATCTGATCGCCGTATTTTGTCTGGGTCGCTTTAATCTTTTTGATCGCGGCATCCCAGTATTCAAACAGTTCCTTGGGCGCATCAGCGTCCATCTTCAGATAAAACGCCTTGGTCCGCTCCAGTTTTTCGACCCACTTGCCGCAACGGAAGGTGAACAGGTAGGTGTAGTCATCCTGGGAGAAGTCCTCGTTCAGATGTTTCTTGAACAAGGCTTTCAGATCCGCATACAACGGGATCTTGCCCGTCGGCGTATCCAGAGCGTCATACTCGCCGTGAATGCGGCCTTCGGCCCAGTGCAGCCAGACCTTCTTGGCCAGCTTGCTGGTCATGAACTTGCCGTTCGGGCCTTTCATGAAGTAGTTGTTGCTGAACACCTTCGGCGGGTTCTTCACGCCTTCGCCAAACTTGATGTTGTTTAGCGTATAGGTCCCGAGCGGATAGGAGACAAAGTCAAGATTGGCCATGGGACTCGGCTTGCGAACGCCCTCGGCGCCTAGCGTGGCGCTCGTGGTCTCGGACTCCAGCGTGGTCGCCTTCAGCAGAATGCCGTCACGCCAGTTGGGCGATTCCTCTACGGGCACTGTGGTGTCGCTGTCGCGCCCGCCGTACAGGACGCCTTCGACCCGGATCCCTTCTTTAGCCTCGAAGCCTTCCTTGTCGATGTTGTCTAGATAATCGAGGCGCATAGTGTAACGCGCATTGCCGTGGGCCAGCCCTACCGCTTTGCCTTTGGCATCCGTCACGCCTTCTTTCCACGGGCCAAAATGATTGCGGCCCTCGGTGGGCGTTTCCATCCCCATGCCGAGCCAGTAAGGGTTTTGATCAGAGCCAATCAGGACATTCGAGAAAATCACTTCCTGGTTTTTCATCAGGTTCTCGAAAATCACCGGATCATCCTGGGCGTTGACATCCTGGATGATCCCGAACATGCCGAACTCGACATTGACGGCACGAAACTCGCCGTTGATGTTTCTGAAGTAGACGATGTCATCACCCACGATTTTTTCGCCCGGGATCATGGCTGTCGATGTTTTGCCGCAGGCCGACGGGTAGGCGCCGCAGAAATAGGTTTTCCGGTTCTTTTCTTTATCTATGGCAGCCATGGCGAACATATGTTCGCAAAGCCACCCCTCTTGACCGCCCTGATTGATAGCCAGACGCATGGCGTGCTTCTTCAGCCCGATGGAGTTACCCGCATACTGATCGTTCATGGAGTAGACGATATTGTTCTGCGTATCCATGTAGATGCGGCGCTGGTCCAGATTCTTTGTACAGCCGCGGTCGTCAAGCTCGCCGGCGGAGTGAATGAACCGATAGAAGCGACTCTTTTCCGCATCCGGCATCTTCTGGAAATGCGTATAGGCCGTACGATACAAGATCAGCTCGGAATGGGCAACGTACCAGCTATCGGTAAACTGAATGCAGGGCATGGTAAAGGGACTCTCCGTCGGGCCTTCGGAGAAGAACAGCACCACGACATCCTTACCCTTCATAATCCCCTTGGAGACGGACATGATCTCGGCGTATCCCGTATCGTAATCGAGGGAGTTCAACGCCTTCATTTTGGGCAGATTCTCTTTGTAGACCAGGAAGCGGGTATTCTCCTTGTCGCGCGCCTGATCCCCGTATCCATCCCAGTGAATGGTCTGTTCCGACTGCGCCAGAACTTCCTCTTCACCTTTTTCAATCGCCTGCTGACGAACATACTTGATATCTTCGGCGCTATCATTGCAGACGTAAATCGTTTTGGGATCGCAGTGCTCCGCAAAGAATCCCACGAAATCCGTCACATCGGGATTGTTCAATGCCGCGAGCTTCGCCAAGCTTGCGTCGTTCATCTTGCTCTTCAATACATCGCAGTACTTTTCATTCATGATAAATCCCCTGTTGTCGGAAACGCATCGTTATGCGGTTTCAGCATTACCCAAACGGTCATCGGCAAATTGTCTTCTCAACAATGAACAGACCGTAAAAGGCGTTAATCGAAAATCGCCGATCAGTCGGCACGGGCACACGCCCGATGAAACCAGCCTGAAAAAGGCTTTTGAACATCTAATGTTATACAAAAGGGGGTATCTTTGTCAAGATCCAGAACCGGTGGACTTACCCCCAAAATTCAGTCAGTTTTAAAAACCCAGTCCGAGGGGGGGGGTGAATCGGCTTCTTGCGGCGTGGGTAACATTGGCCGTCAGGCAGGTGCTGTAGCCGTTAGCGATCTCGCCTGCTTCATGTTGTCATAGGCATCGGAATCGAGTCTTACGGCGTACTATTAAAACAAAAACGCGAAAGTCTCTCGGCAGTTAGTACGCGGAGGCGCCTAAGTTTATGAAAAATGGCCTGTTGATTCCTGCTTTAGGATGAGCGCCCTCTGTACTCGCCTTAAAAAATCTAAAATTTTTCATTTCATAGGTGAAACTGCATCTATAAATATGCTATCATTTCGAATCTTTTGAGTTTTAAGGTGTAAGATAACGTTGGAGCTGTTCTAAAAATGAGTAGAAATGACCTTTGGAAATGGCTGGTGCTTGCTTTCGTTGCGGTTTTGTCGGCTTATGTGGTGATACCGCCGCAGCAAAAGATACGCTTGGGCCTTGATTTGTCCGGCGGCACCAGTTTCACGGTGGCGATCGACCAGGAAAAGCTGCGCCAAAGCATTCGTTCCGAGGATGTGGAACTCAATGAGACCGAGGTTCAGAACAGGGTCAACAAGATACTCAAGGATGCCGATGCCCGTGCCATCGAGGTGATCCGCAACCGCATTGACGGGCTGGGGGTCAATGAGCCCGTGATCCAGGGCGGCAAGAGGCACCGGATAACGGTGCAGTTGCCGGGCATCAGCGCGGAACAGCGCGAGGCTGCGGAGAAAAGCATCCAGAGCGCGGCCTTTTTGGAGTTCAAACTGGTACACAAGCAGAACGACCAGCTTGTTGACAAGCTGTTGGCGTCCGGAAGATTGCCGGAAGGCTACGTGCTGGCCGAGGACGGGCGCACATTTAAACGCGCGGAAAACTATAACCAGAGCGCTCGTGAGCCGGACTACGCGCGTCGGCTGTCGCTGTTTGCGGTGCCTGATCCGCGTTACGCTTTTATGCTGGAAAGGGTTCAGAACGCCAATGCCATGATCGCATACCGGCCGGTATATGTTTTGCGCAAGGCCGAGATGACCGGAGAGGCGCTTTCGAGCGCGGCGGTGGAAATTGAGCCGATGACAGGGAGGGTGCATGTTTCGCTGGTCTTTAACGCTAAAGGCTCCGCTTTGTTCGCACGTCTGACAAAGGATTACGCGCCGCGCGGCTCGCGGAACAAGGAGAGCGATGTCGGCCGTCAACTGGCCGTCGTTCTGGATGACACGCTTTATTCGGCGCCTGTGATCCGCACGGAGATTCCCAACGGGCGCGCTGTGATCGAGGGCAGCTTCTCTTGGGCTGAAGCTGCGGTCTTGCGCAATATCCTCAATGCAGGGTCGTTGCCTGCCCCCATGAAGATTCTGGAAAAGCGTTCGGTTGAGTCCACGCTCGGCGCGGACGCCATCAAGAGCGGAGTGAACGCCGCGCTGTTCGCTATGGTGCTGGTGGCACTGTTCATGCTGGTTTACTACTCTTACTGCGGCCTGATCGCCAACGTGGCCTTGGTGTTGGACCTGTTGTTGTTGCCGGCAGGATTGATCGTGGCCTCGAATGTCTTGGGGGTTTTCGTCAAAGACGCGGCCATATCCCGGCGTTCTTTTGACCTGCCGGTGCTGACCATGCCCGGTATTGCCGGCATCGTGTTGACGCTCGGCATGGCAGTGGACGCCAATGTGCTGATATTTGAGCGTATACGCGAGGAGTTCAACATCGGCAAATCGGCGCGTGCCGCGATCTCGGCGGGTTACAACCGGGCTTTCCTGGCCATTTTCGACTCGAACATCACAACTTTGTTGACCGCCGCGATACTTTTCATCTTTGGCGCGGGGCCGATCAGAGGTTTCGCGATCACGCTTTCTGCCGGCATTATCGTGAGCATGTTCACAGCCTTGGTGGTGACCCGTCTGATCTTCAATGCCACGGTGTCGGAAAACCGCAGCAAGCCCTACAGGATGCTGCAGTTGTTTAAGAATCCTGATTTAGATTTCCTGCGCTGGGGCAAGACAGCTGTGCGGACTTCGCTGGCCGTGATTTTAGTTACGCTTTCCGTTTTGGCCGTGCGTGGGTTTAGGAACTCCGCCAGCGTGATGTCGGTGGATTTCACCGGGGGCGCCGCGATGGTTTATAGTTACGATAAGAAGAGCGATATAGGTGACGTGCGCAAGGTTGTCGCGGGAGTCGTCAACGATGCCGCTATCCAGTACCAGTCCACATTTGACGGCTCGGGCAACATGCTTCAGATTAAGACCGGGACGGTTAAAGTCGGCGATGACAACACTTCAGACCTGATTGAAAAGGCTTTGGCTGAAAGTCTGCCGGACAGCAAGTTTAAGCTGGTCGGCGAGGATGACGTAGGTTCCGAGGTTGGACGTGACCTCAAACTGGCGGCTGCCAAAGCCGTGATATTCTCGCTGATCGGCATCCTGATCTATATTTCGCTGAGGTTTGAGTTCGGTTTCGCCTTGGGCGGCGTGGCGGCTTTGGCGCATGACGCTTTTATAACGCTGGGTCTGTACAGTCTCTTCGGACGTCAGGTCAGCCTGACGATTGTGGCGGCCTTGCTGACGATTGTCGGTTACTCGATCAACGACACGATCGTGGTGTTTGACCGTATCCGCGAGGATCTGCGAAAAGATCCGAAGATGGATTTCAAGACACTCTGCAACCGGGCCATCAATATGACATTGAGCCGTACGGTGTTGACTTCGCTGACGACCCTTATGGCGGTGTTGGTGCTGTTCATGTTCGGCGGCGGAGCGATCAACGACTTTGCCTTGGCGATGTTGATCGGCGTGACGGCAGGCACCTATTCCACAGTGTTTATCGCCACACCGGTGATGCTGGCATGGTACCGCGGGCACCGTCCGGCCTTTGCCCAAGCCAAGAAGTGAGTTTTGGGGTTTGTGGCAGATGCTGGCCGGTCAGAGAGATCTGACCGACAGAGCCACTTCGCCGTTGGTAACGCCCTTGTCAATGAGCACTTTGCGGGATACCCTTGGCTGTTTGTTGACGGTTTTGCGGCTGACGTGCACAAGGCGTCGGGCGGACTTCATCTGTACGGTAAGCAGGCGTTCTCCGCCGCTGGCCGGAAAATCCGAAGCGTCCAGTTCAGCTATGCCTTCCACCAAAAGTGTTGCGCCGGGATATTTTGCGACATTCTTGGCTATGGAATCTAACGGAGCGGCGGCAATTTTACCGAAAGGCGGCCAAAAGGCCGCGGCCGCGTCCGCTCCGAAAGCTATGGCCGCTCCTGCCGCAGCCCGCAGGATTTTTTCAAGTTCTTCATCGTCTAGTGCCTCGGAGAGGGTGAGTTTAAGGCCGAACCGTCCGGTCACATTTTCTTTAAAAAGAACCTTCAGCCCCCAGTTTGCACGTTCGAAATCTGCAAAGCCTTTTTTCAGGTGGCATGACTGGCCGGAGCTTTTGCTGGCCACTCCCGTACGCGGCCATATCAGTTCCGCGGTCAACAGATGTGAAGTGTTGCGAGCGATGCCGGATCCGGTGACGGGAATATGGACATGGCTAAGGCTCATTTCCAGTTCGCGTTTTAATTGTGCCATTAATTGCTCTCCTTCGTATCGTTATCACTGGGCTACGGAACTTCTGGTATAGCCGGGAACCATCATGCGCGTTATGCGCGGTGTGATATCCATGAGGCTTGTTATATGAGTCAGCAGCGTGTCTGCTTCAGGACCGCAAGCGATAAAAGGCACGAGGTTTCTGGTATGGCCGCGCACGCCGATCTCTTCAATGTTGCCATGATCACTGGTGAGGATTAGCAGCACGCCGGTTGTGCGGCAAAGCTCGTAAACCACGTCAAGAAACTCATCCAGCACTTTTAAGATGCGGCAAGCGTGGTCATAGTCACACGAATGCCCCGCCAGATCGGTTTGGAAAAATTCAAAAAGCGTGAAATCATAAGAGCGGGCTACGTCTACCAGATGTTCGGCAGCCTGCGCCGGTCGGACCATGGGGATGTCATGGCCTTTTTCATGCAGTATCTGCCGGGTGATGTCATGCGACACGGCTTGGTTGGCCAGCAAGTCGTCTTGTACTGAGATGGTGTCGGGCTGGGTCAGCGCCATGACCGTTGTCACGGACTTGAAACGCCGGGTGTGCAGGTCGTCGACATTGTCCACAGCATAAGCGTCAGCAAAGCGGCAACGCAAACCTTTGCGGCTTAATTCAGTAAAGAGGTTCTTTTCCGTGATCACCTTGCGCAGTGAAGGTCCGGGAAAACCTTCGCAGTGGCGCCCCATGAATTGTGCGGCATTCACGCCGGTGAACATGGCGGTTTGTCCGGTTGCGCTTTGCGGCAAGCCGGGGGTATCGAGGCAAGCGTCGATAGGCACAGAGTGCTTGTCGATGAGGCGGCACATAACCGGACAGATTCCGGAATGAACCGGATTGTCTTTCGCGGCAGGTCGTAGTCCGAGCCCGTCAATAAACAGGAAAAGCACCTTCACAAGGTTAGATTCTTACACAGACCTTGTTTTTCACACAAGCCCAGAATGTGAGGCAGTAAAAGATTTTCGTGAAAGAGCTTTTGGCGGCGTACGCCGTCAGGCGGCATTTCAAAGTTTCCAGCCTTCGCGATACTGGCGTTTAAGCAGGATGTTTGCCGACGGCTCGTTTGTGACCTGCATGTTCGGCCCGTCCCAAAGCAGCTTTTTTTGGGCGCGCACGGCGACATTGCCGAGCATGCAGACCTCGGACAAAAGGCCGGAGTGGTCGACGAAATTCGAGCCCGGGGGCGGTCCGCCGCGACAGGCGTCGACGAACTCTTTGTGGTGTCCGGGCGAACGCTGGAATAGCTGCGGCGCTTTGCCGAATTCGCGCATTTTAGTTTCCGGGATCAGGCGGTGGCCCATCATTTTCCCTTTGTCGCCCACATAAATTACTCCTCCGTGGCCACGGCCGGGTTCGAGTTCGGGCGGCCGCGGCGGTTTAAGCCCGCCGTCATACCAGCAGATGGTGACCGGCGGCATTTCGCCGCGGGCTGGAAATTCGAAGCGTGCCAACACGCCCATCGGATAGGTTTCAGGGTTGAGCTTGGTGGAACAGGCCTCGACGCTGACAGGATAGCCGAGGTTCAGGGCCTTGAAGACCGTTGACATCATGTGGCAGCCCAAGTCGCCCAGCAAACCTGTGCCGAAGGCCCACCAGTTGCGCCAGAGCCAAGGGTGGTAATCCGGATGGTATGGCCGTTCAGGCACGGGGCCCAGCCACAGGTTCCAGTCCAGTCCTGCCGGTACGGGTGGGGTTTCGGTCGGCAAGGCTTCGTAGAAGGAGTGGCGCCAAAAACGGGGTCCGAAGGAAACATGCACTTCGCGCACCGGGCCGATGGCTCCGGCCGCGATCATTTCGCGCGCCACGCGGTCTTCTACCGAGGCCTGGCCCTGATTTCCCAATTGGGTGGCCACACCGGCCTCGCGCGCGGCCTCGGTGATTTTGCGGGTTTCCTCTACAGACCATGCCAGCGGTTTTTCGCAATAGAGGTGTTTGCGCCTGCGCAATGCGTCCAGCGCGATCATGGCGTGGGTGTGGTCGGGCGTGGCGATCATGACGGCATCCACGTCTTCCTTGGCCAAAAGCTCCCGGTAGTCGACATAGGCGCGGCAACCTCTGTATTGTCCGGAAGCGGTTTGTCCGGCATAGTGTTTGTCCACCGCGCGCCTGGCTGGCTCACGGCCGCAGACACGGCTTTCTTTGCAGCGTGACCAATTGGTCGAAAGATATCCGTCGCTTTCGCGGTTCACATCGCAGACCGCCACGACCTGGATTTCCGGGAACTGCAAGAAGGTCTCCAGATTCTGCGTGCCTTGCCCGCCCAGACCGATACAGGCAAGCGTGGTCTTTGAGTTTGGGCCGACCGTGGCGGGGCCGCCTAGGACATGCCGCGGCAGAACAGTGAAGGCCGTGAGTCCGCCGGCAATGAATTTTCGACGTGAAAAATGGCTGGACAGAACTTGGGGCATAATCTCTCCAATTTAGTATTAGAAAGCATTCATTTTAGCCTGACATACTGGACGGTCAAGCGATTTTGTCCGCGTGTGTCTTTTTAGGGTGCGCTCAACTATTGTGAAACACACCCTTGGTC
>CAZKZI010000045.1:11056-20176 GCA_964557205.1 uncultured Lentisphaeraceae bacterium | reverse complement strand
CGTGGCGCGGGGCTTTCGAGGGGATGGGCGGCGCGGCTGCCTTGCGGCTGCGCCACATGACTTTTTTGGGTGATCCTGCTCTGACCGTACGCGCCGGGCAGACGGCGCGCGGCACATCCGCGGCGTGGCTGATAGGTCATGGTCTGGCGGGCGACCCTTATGCCGACTTGCTTGATCAGGATGACGACGGATTCGCTACCTGGCTGGAGTATGAGGCAGGAACGAGTCCGGTGCAGGGTGGTGTGCGGCTGCGCGCGCTGGCGGGGCTGGCAGGCGCGATGTCAGCAGGGGTTTTGCCGCTGTCCTTCGAACCGGTGGCGGGGTGCAGTTATCAGATACTTTCCTCCACCAATCTGACGACAGGGGTATGGGAAGAGCTGCTGTGGCGGTTGCCGGGAGAGGTTTGGTCACAGGATGGGATCGCGGGCGACTGGCCTTTGAAGAGTGTGGAGGTTCCTTTCAACGCGGGGGACAAGAGCAGGTTTTATAAAGTTGTGCCAGAGTGATGATAAGGAGAAGATGCGATGACGGTAAAATTATACAGCAGGGCTGATGACGTGGTATTGCGGAGCATTGCCGGTGAGGATTTTCTGATCGTTCTGCATGCGGGCGAGTCCAAAATGTACAGCCTGAACAACATGGGACTGTGGTTCTGGCGGCAGATGGAGCGGCCGGTCTCGCAGTCAGAGCTTTTGGCGGCGATGCTGGCCGAATACGAAGTCACGGATGATGTGGCAGCGGCGGAGATTGAGAGGTTTATGGGTTATCTGGTCGAGCGCGTCCTTGCCTGCGTTGAATGAAGCCGCAAGTTTTTAATGTGCGCGCATCCGGCTTTTTACAGAGCCCTTCTCATTGCCAAGTCACAACGGTCTGAAAGATGATCCGGGGTAAACTCCGTGAACCCGTACTTCCTGTAAAGGCCCAAGGCTTCCTTCAAGCGCGAATTCGTCTCCAGAGTCATCTCGACAAATCCCAGAGTCTTCGCAAAACGCAAGGCATCGTCCATCATTTTCTTGCCGTTACCTTGGCCTTTGAATTCCGTCAAGAGGTACATCTTGCGCAATTCGCAGGACTGCCTTGTTGTTGGGTAGAGACCGTAAGAACCGGCAATCCTGCCGTCACACTCGAGAATCCTGAAAGCGCCTCCGCCCGACAAGTACGACGCATGAATATTCTGGAGGTCGGCATCGATCTCGGCGGGATTCGTGCTCAGTCCGTAGCCAGCCAGGACCTCCTTCATGATCCGGAACACCTCTTCTTCATCACCCGGCATGTAGTCACGAAACCGGCACATAATTATCCTTTTTTATCATGAGAGTGAACCTTACATAAAAACGGAGGTCGGTGTCAAGCGGCGGCAGCAAACCGCAATTTGTCGGGTGCGATGCAACGAAGTAAATTTGCACCCGGGGGCAGGTTGCGTATAAGTGCGTTCTGGTGTACACTATTAAGGAATTAATAGATCAAAACAGGAGGTTGCTGGATGCGAGTCGCTATTATGTGCGTATGTTTTTTGACGGTGCTGACGGCGGGGCGGGCGGTCGCGGCCAAGAGCATTGCCGAGCTTTCCGAGGACGAGCGCAAGCAGGTGAACGAATTGATGGTTGAACGGGTGCAGACCATTGTCAGTGTCAGCAAACTCGAGAGCGAAATGGAGAGCGCTTGGGAAAACACCAAGTATTCCAGCCCGGAGATCGATGAGCTGCGCAAGAAGTATCGAGAGCTGCAAGCGGAGCTTGTAAACAAGCAGCATGAATTACGTAAAAAGATCATGGATTTACCGGAGCTGCGCGACAAGCGCCAGAAGCTGGAGGATTTGAAAGGAAGGGTCAAAGAGTTGACCGATAAAGTCGAAGAGAAGGTCAGTTTGCCGAAGTGACAACATTTGCGGCGCGAGAGCTTACGACAGGAGAGGACGGCAGAAAGGCATGGCCAATAAGCGAAAACCTAAAAGCGCAAATAAACCGAGAATCCTGATTGTCACGCCGGAGATCACATATCTGCCGTCTGGCATGGGTAACATGGCTTGCCGACTGACGGCCAAGGCGGGCGGTCTGGCGGATGTCTCGGCCTCGCTGGTGGCGGCGCTTTTCGATCTTGGGGCGGATGTGCATGTGGCGTTGCCGCACTATCGGCGCATGTTCCATGTGGACGTGGGGCAGCTCATCAGCGACGAGCTGCGCGTTTACAAGAGCCGCCTGCCGGACTCGCGCATCCATCTGGCCGAAGACCGCTGCTTTTATTACCGCGACACGGTCTACAGCAACTCGCAGAACGAAAACCCTAAACTGGCCTTGGCCTTCTCGCGCGAGATTATCAACAACATCATCCCGACGGTTCGGCCGGATCTGATCCACTGCAACGACTGGATGACCGGCCTGATCCCGGGTGCGGCCCGGCGCATGGGCATACCGTGTCTGTTCACGGTTCACAACATCCACACGCATCATCAGACCCTGGCCAACATTGAGGATGCCGGTATCGACGCGGCCGAGTTCTGGGGCAACCTTTATTACGTGCGGGTGCCGCAGAACTACGAAGAGTCGCGCAACAGTAACATGATCGACATGCAGGCGAGCGGCGTGTTCGCGTCGCATTTCATCAACACCGTTAGCCCCAGGTTTCTGGAGGAGATCGTCAATGGGTGGCACGATTTCGTCCCGGAAGCGCTGCGGCAGGAGATGCGCAACAAATACCGTGCAGGTTGCGCGGCGGGCATACTGAACGCGCCGGACCCGTCGGACAATCCGGAGATTGACCCAAACCTCAACGTGCATTACGGCCCTGAAGATCACCGTGAGGGCAAGTGTGCCAACAAGGTCGCGTTTCAGCACAAAATGGGGCTTGAGGAGAATCCGGACGTGCCCTTGTTCTTCTGGCCTTCGCGGCTCGATCCGGCGCAGAAGGGCCCGCAACTGCTGACGAACATTTTATATCATTTCATGTCGCGCCACTGGAAACAACGCGTGCAGATTGCGGTGGTGGCCAACGGGTTCTACCAGAAGCATTTCCACGAAATCCTCAAGGTCCATGAGCTTTACGGTCGGCTGGCTGTCTGCGATTTCAACCAGTCGCTTTCGCAACAGGGTTATGCGGCGTCGGATTTCACGTTGATGCCGTCGCTTTTTGAGCCTTGCGGTCTGCCGCAGATGGTCGGCCAGCTTTACGGATCGCTGCCGGTGGTGCATGACACCGGCGGTCTCCACGACACGGTCGAGCATCTGGACATGGCCAAAGACAGGGGCAACGGATTTGTTTTCAGGATCTATGACAGCCGCGGTCTGGAGTGGGCGATGGACAAAGCCATGGGTTTTTACATGCAGCCCGCCGCAGACAAGGAACGGACAGTGGCCAGGGTTATGCGTGACGGGCATACCCGTTTCAACCATGAGACATGCGCCAAGCACTACATCGACATCTACGAGAAGATGCTGAAGCGTTCTTTGGTCCGTTCATTCGAGTAAGAACTGAGATTATTTCAGGAGGTCAGAATATGCCGGAATCCTTTATCCGCTCGTCTCTTCTGGAAGACCCGTATCTTTTGCCGTATGCCGAAATCATACGCAGGCGTGCCAGTCGGGCGGATGAGCGGGCAGCTATGTTGAGCAAGGATGTCGGGCGACTTTCAGAATTCGCTTGTGCGCATGAATATTATGGCCTGCACAAGCATGACGGCGGATGGGTTTACCGGGAGTGGGCGCCGAACGCGACCGGGATTTGGCTGGTCGGGGATTTTTCGGAATGGCGTGTCGCCGACGCCTTCCGGCTGAGCAGGCTGCCCGGTCGCGATGTCTGGGAGATATCCCTGCCGGCCGAGAGCTTGCGGCACGGTCAGTTCTACCGTCTTGAGATGGCGTGGAACGGGGGGCGCGGCGAGCGGATTCCCGTCTATGCGCGGAGGGTCGTGCAGGATCCGTCGACATTGCTTTTTGCGGCCCAGGTCTGGGAACCGGAGCCTTATGTTTGGAAAGTGGGCAAATTCAGGGTGCCGACGCGGGAGCCTTTGATCTACGAGGCGCATGTAGGCATGGCGCAGGATCAGCCTTGCGTGGGTTCTTACGCCGAATTCCGCGAGAAGATCATGCCGCGGATCGTGGCGGCAGGGTACAACACGCTGCAGTTGATGGCTATCTTGGAGCATCCGTACTATGGTTCGTTCGGGTATCATGTGTCGAGCTTCTTTGCCTGCTCCTCGCGTTTCGGGACACCGGAAGAGCTCAAGGAACTGGTGGACGCGGCGCATGTGGCGGGGATGGCCGTGATCATCGACATAGTGCATTCTCACGCGGTCAAGAATGAGCGGGAGGGGTTGTCGATGTTCGACGGCACGCCTTACCAGTATTTCCATGCCGGTCTGCGGGGCTGGCACGAGGCGTGGGACTCACGCTGTTTCGACTACGGCAAGATAGATGTCCTGCATTTCCTGCTTTCCAACTGCCGTTACTGGCTGGACGAGTTCCGTGTTGACGGATTCCGGTTTGACGGGGTCACCAGCATGTTGTATTTGCATCACGGCTTAGGCGTGGACTTTCTGGACTACAGCCAGTATTTTGACGCAACGGTTGACGAGGATGCCTGGATATATTGCAATCTGGCCAATCGGGTGATTCATGAAGTTCGGCCTGACGCGATAACTATCGCCGAGGACGTGAGCGGCATGCCGGGTATCGCCGCTCCGATAGACGACAACGGGGCGGGCTTTAATTACCGCATGGCTATGGGGGTGCCGGAGTGCTGGTTCCGTATGGCCCGAGAGGTCTGCGACGAGGACTGGAGCATCGGTTATCTATGGCACGAGCTGACCAACCGACGTACGGATGAACAGACGATCAACTATCTTGAGAGCCACGACCAGGCATTGGTGGGCGGTAAGACCTTCTTTTTCCAGCTTGTCGACGCCTCGATTTACGACGAGATGTCGCGCACGTCGGTCAGTCTGCGGACCGCGCGCGGTGTCGCGCTCCACAAGATGGCGCGTTTGGCCACTTTGGGCACAGCGGCACACGGCTACCTGAACTTCATGGGCAATGAGTTTGGTCATCCGGAATGGATTGACTTCCCGCGGGAAGGTAATAACTATTCCTACCACTACGCGCGGCGCCAGTGGGCTTTGCGTGACAACCAAGACTTGCTTTTCTGGTGCTTGGGTGAGTTCGACGAGGCGATCATACGTCTGGTGAAAGAGACCCGTGCGCTGGAAGGCTCGGTGCCGCGGCGCCTGTTTATGTCGGATACGCACAAGGTTCTGGTTTTCGAGCGTGGGCCACTGGTGTTCCTGCTGAACTTCCACAGCGACCGTTCGGTCACGGATTTCAGTGTCGTGGTGCCGCCGGGCGAGTTCCGTCTGTTGCTGGACAGTGACGAAGAGCGTTTCGGCGGGCAGGGGCGCATCAGAAAAGATCAGATCTTCAATCTTCTGACCGAGATGCGCGGTAACGAGCTTTGCAATGTGATCAAAGTCTATCTGCCGTGCCGCACGGCCATGGTTCTGCAGCGCAGGCTATTGAAAGACTAGCGAAGCTGGTAGTTGGCGCGTTCAGCCGCCCCCGAGTTCTCCCATCGCTTTCTAAACACATCAATCATTTCGGATTAGTATAGCCCAAGGCCCGGGCGATGAAAAGCGCAAGATATAAAACGCACTGCTTGCCAAGCGGTCACACTTCATGCTACATTTTAAAAAAGCGTTCAAAAGATTCAGGATTTTCATTTATGCCAAGGGATGATGCGATAGAGGTAATTGGGGTTGTGGTCAAGGTTCTGCCCGCAACCATGTATAAGGTGCGTCTTGAGAACGGCCACGAGGTGCTGGCGCACATTTCGGGCAAAATGCGCAAATTTTTCATCAAGATCGCGGCGGGCGACCGTGTCACGCTTGAGATCTCGCCTTACGACTTGTCCAAGGGGCGCATCGTCTACCGGCACAAAAACTGATCTGCCCACCATCAACCATCCTCCAGCATTGCTAGAGTCTCTGCCACCATGTCGCCGACCTGCGTTGTGGTGAAGCCCATCTGATTGGCAATCTGGCTCTTCATTTTCGGCGTGGTGCAGGCAATCGCGTTCTCAATGGCCGTTCCCGCCTTTTCCTCGCCGAGTGCCGTGAGCATCATGGCCCCGGCACCGATAGCGGCCAGCGGATTGATGGCATTCTTGCCGGTCCACATCGGCGCTGTGCCGCCGATCGGCTCGAACATGCTGACCCCTTCAGGATTAAGGTTGCCGCCCGCGGCCACGCCTAGCCCGCCTTGGGTGACAGCCGCCAGATCGGTGATGATGTCGCCGAACATGTTCTCGGTCACGATCACATCGAACATTTCCGGGCAGGCCACCATGTAGAGGCAGGTGGCGTCCACATGGTAATACTCGCGTTTGACATCCGGATACTCGCTGCCGATCTCCGCAAAGACCCTGTTCCACAGCTCGTACATGTAGGTCAGCACGTTGGATTTGCCGACCAGCGCCAGCGTGTTGGCCTCGCCCTTGCCGCGGGCCTTTTTGCCGTATTTGCGGGTATACTCGAAGGCGTAGCGCAGGCAACGTTCCACTTGCGCGTAGGTGTACATCATCTGCTGGACAGCAACTTCGTCTTTGGTGCCCTTGCGCGAGAGGCCGCCGATGCCGGTGTAAAGGCCGCCGCTGTTCTCGCGGATCACGCAATAGTCGATCTGCTCCGGTCCTTTGTCCCGCAAGGGGCATTGCACGCCGGGATACAGTTTGACGGGGCGCAGGTTAATATACTGGTCGAGTTCAAAGCGCAGGCGCAGCAGAACGCCTTGTTCAAGGATGCCGGGTTTCACGTCCGTGTGGCCGACAGCGCCTAAATAAATGGCGTCAAAGCCTCGCAGCTCTTCTATAACCGAATCGCTGAGTGTCTCGCCGGTCTTGAGATAACGCTCTCCGCCGAGGTCATATTTGGCTGTCTCCAGCTTGAATCCGTACTTGCGAGCAGCGGCGTCCAGCACTTTGCAGCCCTCTCTAAGCACTTCCGGTCCGGTCCCGTCGCCTGGCAGCACCGCTATCTTATAATTCTTAGACATGCTAGCTCCTTGTTGCAAAAGGGCAAAAGTTTAGCCTACCGGCACTTTACGCACAAGTCTTTGATTCAACTTTATTGAATCGCGGAGTCAGGAGTCAGAAGCTGAACGGCAAGGAGTTACGTCTTTTAACTGGTACATCCACGGGCGGTTCTCCTGCTGGCAGATGCGCCACGGCCCGTGTTCCTGCGCGTACTGCAGCACACCCTGCAGAATATCGTTCAGCCCTTTCACAATGGTGGATGTCAGGATGACGATATGCGGGGTGACGGACTTGTTTTTAGCAACAGCCATGTTAAGGGTAACCCCGCTTCGCTCGTCAGCTTTCAGACAGGGGGAGAGCGCAAAGTTCGTCATCGACTGCGCTGTGGAAATCCCGCAGACGGAAGTAGACGGCCTTACCGTCAGGGTCTGGAAACTCAGTCAATGTCAGCTCGTAGTTGGCCTTCTGCGAGAGACCGACCCCGGATTTCCACGCCAGCACGCGGCAAGCGATGCCTTCGGGGCGCACGACTGTGCTGGAGACGGGCTCGGCGAACGACTCGGGGTTGAGCAAAATATAGCCAAGTTCGGTTCCGTCGAGTTTGGCGAGGCCGGGATTCTGGGCGGGATTGAGGCAAAAGACCTGCGGACCGCGCATGACCGCAACACGTCCGGCTTGACGTTGGCGGCCTTTCACCAGCCGCCAACGCATCGGCATTTCAAGCGTGACCAGATCGCCAGCCTTCCACATGCGCCGAACGTCAAAGAATGTACCCGCCACAACGTTGCCTTTCACTGGCTCGCCATTGACTTCGATGGTCACTCCAGAAGACCATGCGGGGATGCGAAGACGTAGCGGGAACGCTACGGGTACGGATGGTTCAAGCGTGATGCGGACCGTGCCCGAACTCGGATACGTCGTATCTTGACGCACGGCGAGCGACACGCCCTGGCCGACCGTCAGCTTTGCTCGCGAGGACGTATAAAGATTCACGGCCAGACCGTCCTGTGAACGGTAATAGACCATGGTCGGCAATTCGGCGACAATCCGACGGTAGTTACACGGACAGCAGTAGGTGTCGGGCTTCCAGTAGACGCGGTCACCTTCCAGCGGTGCGAAGTAGCGTATCCGTCGTCCGTCAGGCGACTGTGACGCGAAAAGCGCATTGAAAATTGTGCGTTCCATAAGATCGCCCATCTTCGCGTCGCCGTGGTTTCGGAGCAGATTGTCGTACACACGAATCTGGTACGCCAGCGCACAGGTCTCGCCTACTTCGCCGCGCGCATCCTGGGCATCGGTCCAGATTTCGGACTGACCGGAGCTGCCAGTCACAAGCATGCCATCGCGCCGCATCATAAAGTCAAGTGCCCGTTTTGTAGGACGGGTCAGACGCGAGTCGGGATACAGACTGTTCAGCTCGAGTTGGGCGAGGCAGCGGGACATGTAGGCATAGACATGGCCCTCGATGCCCTTTCTCCGTCCGATCACGATATTCATATCCCACTGGGGTAACGCCTGCGTTTTGACGACAAAGTCGAGATACGACGGATTGTGCGTCTCCCGATACAGTCCGAGCAGGGTCCGCTCGATCCCGATAACAGCGACATGCGGCGCGACATTCGCACTTTCGCTCCATTTCTCAGGCAATGCCGACACGTTCTTGACGACGTAGTCCGCTGCTCTGCGCGCGGCGGCAAGCGATCGCTGCTCGCCAAAGTAGCGGTAGTCGTTTAATAGACCCCATATCAGATATCCTAATTCATGCACGTCCCACAGAGTCTTAATGCGATGCTCTGGCGGGAAGGTTCCGATATAGCCATCCGCAGACTGACCTTTCAGCGTTTCATCGATTAGATACCGTTTTAGTGCGATCACCTGCGGATCGCCCGAGTAGGCCGCGAGACTAACCGCTGAATCGATCAGCTTGCCGAGTCCTATGTAGCCCTTCTTGCCGTTTTGTACGCGGAAAGGCTGAAGAAAATCCTGGTCGACCTCCAGCTTGAGCAGGTTGTTGGTGATCGTGATGTCGATGCGTCGGCCGATCTCGCCTCCGACCTTAACCTCGCGAAGGTTGAGCGGTGCCAGCAGTTCGGCGGCCGCGCA
>CAZKZI010000045.1:0-10956 GCA_964557205.1 uncultured Lentisphaeraceae bacterium | reverse complement strand
CCTATCGGAACGTATCCCGGGTAAAGGTCTTTCGCGATGTCCGCGTCCATCTTGGCGATTTCCTCCGGCGTGAATTCGAGCCGCTTGAGCGTACCGCCCTCCAGACGGAAATCCTTCACATTCAAAACGCCCGCGCCGTTCGGCAGCTCCACGTTGCGGAATGTGATACGACCCATCGGATGCCCTTTTGGGCCCGTAATCCAGGAAGGCGCCTCGGTGGTGCCGGAGATGTTCGAGAATGTGATGTCGTCGAACTCCGCGTCTTTCGAGTGATTGGGGTAGATGCGACAGAACTTGCGGCACTCTACCGTGAGATTGTCGAACCGGATATTCCGGAAATCGACACCGTGCTTCTCGGTGGACCAACTCGAGACGATGTTCACCGCCGTGCGCGCGTCGTGGATCACGATGTTGGAGAACGTCGCGTCGTGGACGCTCCCGTCCCCCACGCCCAAACGGACGCAGTTGCAGCGCGAGGAGAGCGTGCAGTTGGCCACCGTCACGAACGCGCATTCGGGCGCGGTTTTCCTCAACCGGTCGCCGCTCGCTCGGAGGGTGATGCAATCGTCCGCCGTGTCGATGTGGCAGTCGGAGATCGTCACGTACTTGCAGCAGTCGACGTCGATGCCGTCGCCGTTGTGCGTATGGACGGGCTTACGGCGGTTGTGGATGTTGAGCCCCCGCGCCCACACCTGTTCGCAACCGTGGAAGAAGCAGCTCCAGTACGTGGAGTTCGCGAGCTCAAGGTCCTGCACGCGCACGTTTCGCGATTCTACGAAATAGAGCATCTGGCTCGGCCGCCACGGGATTTTCCCCTGTCCGCCCGGCCAGTTCTTTCCGTCGGGTCCCACGAGAAACGCGAGGGAATTGCCGTCGATCTTCCCCGGCCCGCGCACGGTCACGTTCTCCTGCTCGATACAGAGGAAGAGGTGCGCGCCGAAGGAGGATTCGGGGGCGTACCAGGAATTCTGCGGACAGACGTCCGGCGCGTTGTAGTCCGCCTTGTCGGGACTGCCCAGAATCGTCGCGCCCGCGCCCACGTGGAAATCCACGTTGCTCTTGAGGAAGATGGATCCGGTCAGATACGTCCCCGCCGGCACTTCCACCGTTCCGCCGCCCGTGGCGTTCGCGGCGTCGATCGCCTTCTGGATAGCCGCCGTGTCCTTCGCCACCCCGTCGCCTTTTGCGCCGTAGTCCTTCACCGAATACGTCGCTGCCGCGCAGGTTCCCGCGCAGACGAACGCGATTCCCGCCATCAGTCTTTTCATGTTCCGATTCCTTTCCTCAAGGCACCGTGCCGTCACGGGTGGCGGAGGTAGTAGAAGTTTCCGTCTTCCGCGCCGATGACGAGATCAGGCACGCCGTCGGCGTTGAAGTCGACCGCGGCGGGACAGCAGGTGTGGCCGGCAAGCACCTTGCGCGCGAGCATTCGTCCTTCCTTGAAAAGGAACTTGCCGTCTTTCGCGCCGACCTGACGGAAGACATACGCGTTGGCCCCGTTCAGCACGAGGTCCGGCTTGCCGTCGCCGTCCCAGTCCGCAATGCAGAATTTGCGCCGGCCCGCACCGCCGCGCGGACGCGCGGCGAGCGCGAGCGGCTCGCCCTTCTCGTCGCAGAATATCCGCTTCGGCGGCAGGAGGACGAGCTTGCCGTCTCGCTTCGCGCGCTCGTAGAGGCAGAGACAGCCCTCATGGTCGAGCATCACGAGGTCCATGAGTCCGTTGCGGTTCCAGTCGTACATGCAAGGCGTGGTGCGCCACGGCGCGCGCAGCGCCTTGCCCGTCGGCTTGCGCCATTCCCACGAGAAGCGCGGCTGCTCGCCTTCCCATTCCACTTCCACGGACTTTGGCGATTCCAGGACCGTCGTTCCCTTCTTCCCCGGATTGCGGAAAAGGACCACGCTGCCCTTGACGTCGTTGGCCATGATGTCGAGATAGCCGTCGCCGTCCCAGTCCGCCACGGAAAGGACCGTGTAGCCCCACTTCTGCTCGGCCGGACCCTGCGGGGAATTGGAGGGGCCGCACAGCGCGTGGATTTCCTTCCCCTTGAGCCACAGGGGCGCCGCGCCGGCGGCATCTGTCACCGTTAGGAGCTTGGGTGCCGACCACTTCGGATTCTCGACGCCTGGGCCGGACAGGTTCTCGATGAAGGCGATGCGTCCCTCGGAGTTTCCGCAGACAAGGTCCCAGTCGCCGTCGCCGTCCCAGTCAACGCCCCAGGGCGTGGCGAGGCATCCGAACTTGAGCTCTGCGGCCTTCTGCTGGAAGAACCTGGCGGTTTCGAAGACGGGCGCGCCGTCCGCAAACCGTCCGGTGTTGCGGTAGAAGGTCACGCGGCCGTCCTCCTCCGATGCGATGACGTCCGGCCTGCCGTCGCTGTCCCAGTCAACTTTGCGGGCCGACATCATGCAGAGTGGTCCTTCAAGCGGGAGTCCGTCCGTGCCTCTGACGCGCTTTCCAGCGGGGAAGACGGGATTCCCCTTCGTGCCCGTATTTTCGAAATACCAGAATTCGGAGATGAAGTCGGACGTGACGAAATCGAGGTCGCCGTCGCCGTCCCAGTCGTGGAAAAGCGGCGAGGGGCTGCCCCACGGGCCCTGGAGTTCACGTCTGCCGCCCGAGAGAAGCGGTTCCGGCCTGCCCCAGACGGTCTTCGCGCCTTCGCCGTCCAGATTGCGGCAGAAGTACATGTAGGCGAGTAGCTGGTTGTTCGTCCAGCTCTCGTTCGCGTCGTACGCGACTGGACACGCGGGACCGGGACATCCGTATTCAGTCCAGTCGCTCATCGCATAGACGGCGTCCGCGCGTCCGTCGCCCGTCAGATCTTCGTAGAACCAGCCGCCGCCGTTTCCGCGGCGGAAATGGGGCTTGAGGTCAGTGGGAAGACGGTACGGCGGGAACTTCACCCTCAATCCGCGGCGGCTGTTGTCGCCCGGTACGGCCGCCTCGAAGACGGGCAGACTGCCCTTCGCGCCCTTAGGAGCGGAGTTCTCGAAGAAGTATGTGCCCTCGCTCGGCACGGAACGGTAGCTGATGACGATGTCGAGGTCGTCGTCGCCGTCATAGTCGTAGATGAACGGATTGGGCCAGACCCCACAGCTCAGATCCACGACAGCGTCCGGATTGTTAAACGCCATCCGTTCGAGGTCATGCGCACCGAGTAGAAGAGGCGTGTCGTAGACGAAGCTTTTGCCCGCGTTCTCGAACGAGCGGCGCTCTTCGGCTTGGCGCCGCGCGGTCGAGCCGTCGAGTGCGCCCGTGAGATCGAGAAGCGCGCAGATGCCGCTTAAGCCTGAAGCCACTTCGATTGGCGGCCCCTCCTTTTCCGGAAGAATCGAGACAATGCCGGGGATGTAGTCGCCCGCGCAGATCGCCTCGCCGAGCCGCAGAGCCGAGAAGGCGTTTGCGAAAACGCATGTGTCGCCGAGCGGCGCGGTTCGGCCTTCGGCGAGGGCGATCCGTTCGCCGACGCGTCCCGGCACCACGAGAACGGAACCCTTGGCGCCTGCGAACGCCAGAGCGCCCTGGTTGTTGCTCGTCCCGATTTTGCCGACGAACCGCGGCGACGTGCCCGAAACGTCCCACACCGCGATGGAATTGGACGAGCGGCAGGCCACATAGAGGAAGCCGTCCGGGCCGAACGCGAGCATGCGGGGGCCGGCGAGCTTCTCCCGGATGTACGCGCCGCCCTTGCCGTCCGCTAGCCCGTACCGCAGCACGGCGTTCGCATGAAGCGAAGAGACGTAGAGGAACTGGCCGTCTGGCGAGACGCAGAGCTGATCCGGACGGCAGGGCGTTTCGGCGAAGACGCCGAGTTTCTTCCCGTCCGGCGAGAACTTGACGATGCGGCCCGACTCCTTTCCGGAAAGGTCGGCCACGTAGACCACGCCCACCGCGGCGGCGATCCCTGCGGGTTTAACACCCGATGAGGCGTCTAGGAAAATCCCCGCACGCGTCCATCTGTCGCCCGCCGCGCGCCACCGTTCCACGCAGTTGCCCTCGCGCGAGACGAGCACTTCGGCGGGCTTCGGCGGCGTGCGGACCTCGAGTCGCCATAGCGCGCGGCCGAGCGGCGGCAGTCTGGCCTCAAGCTTTCCGCCGCCCACAAGCGCCGGGGCAGGGCCGAGTTCCGTCTTCACGCCGTCGAACGGTTCCGCGACTTCCACCGTCGCCGCCGCGTCTTCGCGCGTCGTGTTGACGGCGAGCACGAACGCCGCCGCGCCGTCGCGCCAAGCGCGTACGGCCACGTCCTTCGACGCGCTTTTCACGACGGGCGGTTCGCCGTCCGAAAGGAGCACGGGTATGAAGCGCTTCACCTCGGCGGCGGCGGCGCAAACGTCGCCCCAGCTTTTTTCGAACGGCGTCTTCCAGTCCATCTTCTCGAGCGGCGTGTAAGAATAGGCGACAAGGCCGTTCGCGCCGGCGGCGACCGCCTGCCAGAACATGTTCGCCATCTCGTCGCGGGACGGCATGCGGGTAACGTCGTTCTTGTTCGTCCAGTACGCGCCCCAGTCGAACGTCTGCGGCACCTGCCAGACGGGACGGACGCCGAAGGATCCCTTCACGCTCGCCTCGGCCCACTCCGTGGCACGCGTGATGGGAAGGCCGCTGCCGATCGGATAGGGGTCGGTGCCGATCGCGTCGCACGTGCCCATGTAGTGTCTGAGGTCGTCCACCTGGTAGAGCACCGTCCACGTGGGATGATCGGGATCGAGGATCTTTAGGAGCTCCTGGCGCGCCTTGAGCCGCGGCACGTAGTCGAGCCCGCGTTCGTCGTTCACGTACCACCCGAGCAGCGCTGGATGGTCCTTGAAGCGCCGTACGCGGTCCGTCACCCAGAAATCCGAGTCGACGTCGGTCGCAAAGTCCACGCCCGCGTAGGCGCCCTGGATCGGATAAAGCACCTTGAGTCCGTGCTTCCAGCAGATGTCCACGGCCTTCTCGTCCGGCACTTTGTAGTCCATCACGCAGTTGAAAGGCCCCTTCGCGTAGACGTCCAGCACGGCGCCCGTGATCGTCATGTTCATGTACATGCCGAGGGGGAAAAAGGGCTTGCCGTCTGCGATCAGGCGGTTTCTCGCGTCGAAGTAGACCTTCCGCGCGGGGAGCTTTTCCGGACGGTCGAAGACGACGAGGGCCTGTCCGTCCTTCACCACCCTGCCCGTTCTGCGCTCCCTGAGCTCGAAGACGACGGCGGACTTCCCGCGCGGCAGCGCGGAGACGTCGCAGGTGAAGCGCGCCTCGCCGTCCGCGAACAGGTCGGGCGCGAAGTCCTTCGTCTTGCCGTCCGGAAGGCACAGCTTGAAGAGCGGCAGCAGATCCACCGGCTTGAGACCCGCGCCCGCGAGGTCGAGCCCCGCGACGAACGTCACCTTCCCTTCCGAGGCGCAGTCGCGGTAGGCGGAAGACCACAGCCCCGCGACCGGCTTGCGGACGACGCGCGCGAGCGTGATCCCGTCGAAATACGCCCTGCCCGTGACGCCGCGCGTCACGTAGGGCGAAAAACGCACCGCAACCGCGTTCGTCGGAATCCGCGCCGAAAGGCATTCGACCGTGCGCCATTCGCCTTTCGTGTCGAAGATGCCGTGGACGTACTTGCCGCCGAATTCGTGGCCCTTCGCGTCCGACCACTGCAGACACGCCGTCGCGCAGGGGTCCTGCCCCTTGACGTTGACGAGCTTCTCCGTCTTCACCCGCACGGAGAAGCGGTATTCCGCGCCGGGCTCGCAGGGCACCTTCTGGTTAGGCACCTGGTAGCGGTCGGGATCGTCGTTCTCGAAGACAAGCCCGCGCGAACCGTTCTCGCCGGCGTTCTCGACTACCTTGTAGTTGGACGGCAGGTTCTCCCAGCCGATTGCGCGCCCCTCCGCGCTCCGCGTTTCGAAGTCAGGATTTACGACGAGGTTCGGCGCGGGCGCCGCCCCCGCGGCGAAGGAGGCGAACGCTAATAGAGCCACGGTTCGTTTCATGTAGCAGTCTTCCCTTTATCTAATCTGAAGCACAAAGCCGCGGCGGTATTCCGTGTTGACCGTCGTGATGCCGTACGAGGTAAACTGCGAAGCGAACGGCATTTCCTCCGCGCCCGTCGCCGGGTCGAGCGAATAGAGCCAGCCGTACGTGGCGGTTGCGTAGAGGCGCCCGTCGAAGAGGCAGATCTCGTAGCTGGCCGACACGGACGAAATGTACCGGTCGCAGATCTGCGTCGATTCGAGCGTGGACAGATTCACGCGGTAGACGTTGCCGCGCACGTGTGCGCAGAAGAGGAAGCCGTTCTTGTCGTCGAGGGCAAGCCCCGTCATATTCTGCGTTAGACCCAGAAGCTCCTCTTGCCAGACTCCGTTGCGGTCGAACCGGTTGACGTTGTACTTGCCGTTCACCGTAGCGTAGTTAGCCGCGTAAAGGGAACCGTCGGCGCCAACAACCATGTGGAACGGCTTGTTGAGCGGGCCGGCAGCGCCTCCTCTGATGAATTCCGTCCACGTCCCGGACGCGACGTCCACGCGGAAGACGGCGTTCGAGTTTTCGGCGTAGGCGTAAAGCTTCTCACCCTGCGCATCAACGGCAATCGCGGCCGTGTAGCCGTCCACCCCTGCTGGCGCGGTCAGAGTGCGTCGGTATTTGCCCCGGTTGTCGAATTCCAGTATCCGCATGGGCGAATAATTTGCGAAGGCTAGATATACACGGTCGCGGCAGGCCTTGATCGACATGGGCTTCGTGTACTGCACGCCGCCGTAGGACATCCGATAATCCATGAAGAACGAATCCGGATACCACTCGCCGTCCGCGTCGCGCCAGTACGCCTGTACGTTGGCACGGTTCAGGTCGGTGACGAGCATCCGTTCCCCGCTCGGCGTCGCGGGCGTGAAGGCCGTGCGGAAATCCGCGATCCGCCGGAACGCGAGGTACGTGTTGTGCGCCGTCGAACGCGCGCCGCAGACACCGTCCGCGCACGCCACGCCGCAAACGACCACGAGATCGTCGCCGTCAAACGCGAAGGAGGGTCCGTTGAAGCCCGTGGTGCCGACATCGCCCGAAACGGCCACGTTCCCGCAGGGGCGCCATTCGAGCAGATCCTTCGAGACATAGAGCGCGAGCACATTGCGAATCGTGTCGGTAGTGCGCGCCGCGGCTTCGAAACGGTTCGTCGCAGGGACGGCGAGCGCCCAGTAGAGTCCGGAAGTCGCGTCGTACTTGACGTCGAAAGGCTTCGCGCCGCCGCGGAACATGCGGTATACGGAAAGGCTCCGGTCGACATCGTCCGTGTCGTGCGTGAGGAGCGATCCGTAGGTGCGCTCGAGCCCCCGCACCACTCGGTCCACGGAAGAGACGCCGTCCGCCACGGGGTAAAGCGCCGTCACGTTGCCGTCCGGCATCGGCACCGCGCAACCGGGCAACAGATCGGCGATTGTCGAAAGAAGTTTGTAGTCCCCGCATTCGATGAACGCGGCCCCGATCGTCAGGAGGTGGCTTCCGCCGAACGTCGTGCCGTTCGCCGTGAACGACATGTAGCCGGCCTCCGCGTTGCCGGTGAACGGCGTGAAGAGGTAGGCGACGGGCTTGCCGATCCGTCCGTTCGAAATCGCCACCGGCCCCGACGCCATGAACATCGTGCGGTCGGCGGTGTACGAGGTCTTTTCTGTCCATGCGTCACCTTCGCGCACCCAGACGGCGCACGTGTGGCAGCCGTCGAGATACACCTCCGTACCGGTCTTCATGCCCATCGCGCAGAGGGCTCCGCCCGATTCGAAGAGCGAAACGCCGCCAGCTGCGAGCGTACCCGCCGGCGTCCACGTGACACCCGCGTCGGTCGAACGCCAGAACGTCGTCAACTGGTCGGCGGCGGCGGGGCCGTTCGCGCGGCCCGCGGCCACCCAGTAGGAACCGTCCGCGGCGACGAAGAGGTGGGGATTCGCGAGCGGCGCGTCCGTGGATACGGCGTGCGCGATCTCCGTGCCGTAGGCGGCGGACATCGCGTCCGCCGCGGCAGGCGGCGCAGCGGGCGCGGAAGGCGCGGCGCCGGGCGAAAAGGCGTTCGCGAGGGAGGCGATTTCGCCTGACAGGGGCACCTCGTCAAAGAAGCCGAGCTCGTCCATGAACGCGCCCGCGCCGATGAAACCCTGCTCCTCCTCGCCGGAGGAGCCGATACGCCAGTTCCAGTCCCGCGCGACCGCGGCCGTGCCGGCCACGGAAACGACGCCGGTCCGCGTGCCGTCAAGCCACAGCTCGAGGGCGGTTCCGCCGCGGCGGGCGACGGCCACGTGGTGCCACGCGCCGTCCGCTATCACGGCGTCGGTCGAAAGCGTCACGTCGCTTCCGCCGAACGTCGGCGTGAAGACGAGCGCAAGCTTGTTGAGATGGCTCGCGTCGGGATCAGCGAGCACGGAGAGCGCGCCGTCCTGTCCGAAGGCGTTGGAAAGGAGATACCGCCCGCCTGTCGCGGCGTTCGTCGCGGGCAGGCCGACCCAGAACGCGAACGCGAAGTCGTTCGTCGCGGGCACGAGGTCCTTGGAGTTGGAAATCTCGGCGCGGCTCTTGGCGTCGGCGAAATAAAGCGCATTACTGCTCACGCCCGCTGCGCCGCTCCGCGCTCCGCCCGCAGGCCACACGGGCCGGTTCTCGGCGCCGTCGCAGGCGAGCGAGGCTGCTTTCGCCGCCTCGTCGAAACGCCATCTCTGCGAGGGCGACACCTTCACCTCGTGCAGGCCGAACGTATAGAAATTGAAGAGCTGCGTGAAGTTGTTCGCCATGTCGTATCGCTAGGCGGCCTGAGTCACGTTCGCCGATCCCATGTAGGATTTCCCGTTGGCGAAGCAGATGCAGTATGTCCATCCGGTGTAATTGCCGCCCGTGACGGTCGTCGCGTCAGTGCCGTCCGGCTTCATGCGGCCGTAGTCGCCGTCTCGGCCGGACCAGTAGAGATAGCCGTCGGACGCATTCAGGCACAGTCCGCTCACGAAAGTTTTGCCTGTAAGCGTCAGGACCGCTGTGGCCGGGAGATCCTCGGAGGACGTGTTCCAGTCATAGACCTTGATCGTGTTGCCGGTACGCGTGGCGACATAAACGTGGCCGTCGTTGTCCACTTCCACGTTCCGGAGGCAGCCGCCCAGACCGGTGGCGAACTGTTCCCACGTCCCCTCCGCGAAGCTGTAGCGCCAGACCGATCCCATTGTCGGACAGGTTGTGGAGCTTCCTGCCCCGCACGACGTGAAAAGGTACTCGCCGCCCGGCGTGAGGACGAGGCCGTCGCAGCGGGTGGGCACTTCGGGAAGATTCCCCAGACTGTTTCCGGAAAGATCGGACATGCGGATCAGCCCCGTGGCGGCATCCGGCCCGGCCGCCTGCGACGCATAGACGATTCCGTCATGGTGGACGGCACCGTAGAAGCTGCTTCCGCTCGTCGGCGTGCCGATCGTCTGCCCGGGCGTCCAGGCATCGTTTTCGTCCACGGTGTAGAGCACCACGGCGTTACCCTTCGTCACCAGCACGCGCGAAACGACTTCGGCGTTAAGCTGCAGGACAGCCGCAGCGCAGGCGGCGATCACAAGCGTCATTCTTTTCATGGCTTTCCCTTTCCCTTTTAACAGTGGACTTCAGTCTATTTCAAACCCGCGAACCATTCGGGGCCGATTTTCCGGCCCAGCAGATAGTATTTCATGTCGGGATACCACAGCACCCCTTCGCCGTCGACGACCGTGTAGCTCGTGTAGAACGAGTTCCACGCGCCGTTCCCGCGTCCCGCGAAGAACTTCGGCTTCAAAAACGCGATCGGTTGTTCGGCCTGCGGATCGAACCGCCCCGCGATCAGGTAGAGCGGGCCGCGCACCTGGTACGCCGTCTCGCGGTTGTTGAAATCGAACGTGTCGTGGACGAAAGAGAAATAATACCCGCTACCCGCTTCGCACCCCTTCCAGTCGTAGATCGGGCACGGCGAACGCGGGTGGAGGAACGGTTTGCCGCCATCGCGGTCGCGCAGGATCTTCGGTGCCTCCCAAGTTTCGCCGCCGTCGCGGCTCTGGCTCCAAACGGGGTGTCCCGTCGTCGAGCGCATGAGCGCGAAGAGCCGCCCGTCCGGCAGTTTCACCACGCTCGCCTCCTCGATCGACGTCTTGCCGTCCTTTTGCGTGTAGACCGGTTTTTCCGCCATCGTGTCCACGCGCAGACTCTTCATCCCCTTCGGAAAATCGGAAATCGCGATCTTGTCGATTTCAGGGTTGTCGTCGATGTTCTCGAACCGCCAGAACCGCGTGGTGCCGCCGGATTCCGAACACCCCACGAAATACTTGCCGTCCTTGCCGAGACGGAGCGGACGCTGCCAGTTGATCCAGCCGGCCGAAAGCGGCATCTTCCACGGTCCGGCTTCCGCACCCGGCCGCGTCGCGACATCCGGCGCCGACCACGTCTCGCCGCCGTCGTCCGAATAAAATCCGGCCAGGACGTTATTCGGCCACTTCTTCCCGCGCATTGTCTGGTTCCAGAGGCAGTAGAGACGCGCGCTCTTCGAGAGCATCGGCTGCTGCCAGCTCGCGTCGAAACGCTTGCGCGCGCGGCATTCGGAGCCTGCGAGCGTCACCGGCGCGCTCCAGGTCTGCCCTCTGTCCGCGCTTTTGGAGAAGACGATGTGGTGGTCACCCGCCCCTTCCCAGGATGCCTGCGTCCAGAATGCGCAGTAGAGTTTCCGCTTCGCGTCCCACAGCACCTGGAAGTGGTCGTTGTAGCTGTCGCCCGTCTTCGCGGGATCGAGGTTGGCACGGTTCTTCGGCTGGCTGGGAACATAGACTACGTAGTCGGGTTTCGTGAATGCGGCGTCGTCCACTGCCGCCGCGAACGACGCGACGGCAACCAGAAGCGACGCGAACAATACCGTTTTTCCGAAGACTTTTTTCATGAGGTACAGACTCTCCAAAATTTATGGTTCTATTATGCCTTTTCCGGCAGGGAAAGTCAATCGGACGTTGCA